>JBGTRS010000382.1:0-4742 GCA_041940665.1 Pyrinomonadaceae bacterium
TATAAATGATAATGTAAAACATTTTTTAACGTAGTATCAAATGTTTCGTCAAATCCACCTGTTTATTTTACCTATTATTTATTATTTTAGCGTTCCGAAGGAGGATAAAGCAGTATGTTGAGCAGAAAAACACGCTTTAAATGGATAAGTTTAAGTGTGTGTTTTATGTTTTGTTTGCTAATTCTGCCGTCACAAGCGGCGGCTCAAACCGATCCCGATCCCAATTCCCCGATTCCGATTCTTTTGAGCGGATCGGAAGAATCGCGGGCATTGGCGACCGATGCTGATTCGAAATCGAAAGAAATTGCCAAAAGCAAAACCGAGGCCTTCAATCTAAATCAAAAAATCACTCTTTATGTAACCAACATTGATTTGATGACTGGTGAAGGTGCCAATGCTTTCCGGGTGTATGCAAAGAACACCAAAGACCATCTTTTCAGATTTCCCGTTGAAGCGATCGAACCTGTTGATAAATCGAGGACGGTTTATGCCCTGACGGTTAAATTACGTGACGAGATCGGTTTTTGGGAACAACCGACTGAGGACGGCGATTTGCTTGTCAGCGTTACCTGGCGTGGTTTAGCAAGCAATCCGCTTCTTTTGGGACTCGGAAAAACCGGTGGATTTAAGTTTGAACCGGAAAAAATTTCGGATGAAAAGAAAGAAATTCCGACCTCGGAATATGTCGGTTACCGCTGGTCTGAAGATCGTCAGAGATTTTTAGAACAAGCAACTTTCGGTCCGACCGATGAACTTGATTTTAGAGTCCGGAGAATCGGTCTGCGGGTCTGGTTGGAAGAACAATTCAACGCTCCGTATCCGAGTGCCGGAAATCCCTATCCCGATCTGGTTTTAAAATCCAATAATATTGATGTCGGTTGTCCGTTTACCAGAGGCACACCTGAGTTTGCACAATGTTCGAGGGATTATTACACCCAATATCTGACGCAAAGATGGTTTTTTAAGGAAGCCTTTTACGGTGACGCCCAGTTAAAACATCGTGTGGCGTGGGCTTTGAGTCAGCTTTGGGTCACATCGGGTCAGAGCATCAGACAAGCCAGTCATATGATCGCCTATCATAAAATTCTTTCTCAACACTCCTTCGGCAATTACCGTAACCTGATGAAAGATATGACTCTGAATCCGGCGATGGGCGATTATCTGGATATGGCAACCAGTACGAAAAATAATCCGAACGAAAACTACGCCCGCGAAATCCTTCAGCTTTTCACGGTCGGACTTTTTATGCTTAACCCCGACGGAACTTATCAACTCGACGGAAACAATCAACCGATTCCGACCTATAATCAGGATACGGTCAATAATTTTACAAAGGTTTTCACCGGTTGGGCGTTTTGCAACAACGGTGCGAATCCGGCTTGCCCGAGTGCGATTCCCGGAACGGTCAATTACAAAGACCCTCTGCTTTTGAATCAAAACAATCACGACGTAACGGCCAAAACGCTTCTCAGTTACCCGAATGCAGTAAATCAGAATATCAGTGCCGGTTTGAACGGCAACACCGAACTTGATCTGGCATTGGATAATATCTTTTATCATCCGAATGTCGGGCCGTTTGTCAGCAAATTCCTGATCCAGCATCTCGTCACCAGCGATCCGACGCCGGCTTATGTCGGACGGGTCACGGCTGTTTTCAACAATAACGGCTTCGGTGTTCGCGGCGATCTGAAAGCGGTTGTCAAAGCGATCCTGCTCGATCCTGAAGCACGCGGAGATTTCAAAACCGATCCGAACTACGGTAAATTACGCGAGCCGGTTCAGTTTGCGACAAACATCTACCGCCAGTTTAAGGTTCAATCGGCTAACGGGACACAGCAAAGTGACGGCTATATCACCGTAATCCCGCAGATTATGGGACAGAACCCGTTTTATGCCGATTCGGTATTTAATTATTATCCGCCGAATTATGTCGTGCCCGGAACGACCCTTTTGGCACCGGAATTTGCCTTGCTGAATACGGGAACTTCCATAAACCGTATAAATGCTTCAACCGTGATGGCGTTTGTTCCGCTGGCGGTTGATAACCGGAATCCGCCGATCTGATTCCAATTTCGCAAAACGATCTGACGGCTAATCAGTTGGTTGATGCTCTCAGCCGAAAAATGATGCATAACAAATTGTCTGCCGACATGAAGAGTAAAATTATGACGGCGGTTCAGGCGGTTCCCGTAACCGAGCACGATTTTCGGGTCAGAACGGCGATCTTTTTAATAGCGAGTTCGTCCGCATACCAGATACAGAGGTGAGCAATATGAAAGAAAACAGAAGAGAATTTATCAAAAAAGCAGGCTGTGCCTTGGGTATGGTTACGTTGGCGACGCAGGTTGAACATTTCGGTCTGATGACCGCTCTGGCACAAAAAGTAAATTCCGACGAGCAAAGAAAAGCAAGACTAGGCGGTACGGGTTACAAAGCTTTGGTGTGCGTTTTTCTTGGCGGCGGAAACGACGGCAACAATCTGATCGTGCCGAATCATAACGATTCGAGCGTCAGCAATTACGCAACTTATGCCGCGGCCCGTTCCGCTCAAGGTCTGGCCATCGCTCAAGGTTCGCTTTTACCGATCACCGTTCCGCGAATGGGAAATTTAAGTTACGGTCTTCATCCGAGTCTCGGACCGGGAAATCTCAATAACGGAATTTACGAACTCTTCGGTCAGGGCAAAATGGCCTTTGCGATCAATGTTGGTCCGCTGGTCAGTCCGATGACCAAGGCTCAATATCAAAACAATTCGATCACGAAACCGACTCAATTGTTCTCGCATCTGGATCAGGTCAAACAATTCCACGCCGGTCGTTCCGATACGTTTTCATTTTCGGGGTGGGGCGGCAGGGTTTCCGATCAGATGACTTTCGGCAGCAATCCGAACGGTTTACTGCCGATGGTGACTTCGATCAACGGCTCACAATTATTTACCGCCGGACAATCAACTCAGCCTTTGGCGATCGCCGATTCAAACACGCCTCTGAACGAGGTTTTGGATCCGATCGGTTTTGAAAACGATCCTATTTCTCAGGCACGTCTGACGGCTTTAAATGAAATACGGGCGTTGCAGGCTTCGTCAAATTACGTCGAAGCGGCGGATAATGTTACGCAGGCGGCCATGGATGCCAATGCGGCCCTGGCTTCATTCCAGGAAGTAACCGTGACGTTTCCGAATAATTCGATCGGCCGGCAATTGAAACAAGCCGCCCGTTTGATCAAGAAACGCAACGATCTGAATGTTGACCGCCAGATCTTCTTTGTGGAACGCGGCGGTTTCGATACACATCAAAACCAGGTCAACACCCATGCGACGATTCTTTCCGAAGTAAGCCAGGCGGTGCGGGCGTTTTACAATGAGATGATCGCTCAAGGAATCGCTGATGACGTGACGATCTTTATGATGACGGATTTCGGACGCACGATGAATCCGGCCGGTGTCGGTGCGGTTGTTGGAAGCGATCACGGTTGGGGCAATCACCTGTTTATCATCGGCGATTCGGTCAACGGCGGAGATTTTTACGGTATCAATACTTCAAACGGAACTCCGTTCCCGAATCTTTTGATTGACGGCCCGGATGACGCGACGTCTTCTTCGAACAATGCCCGCGGACGCTGGATTCCGACGGCATCGGTCGAACAATATGCCGCAACTTTGGCACGTTGGTTCGGGCTTCCCGAAAACGATATTTCGACGGTCTTTCCGAATATCGGAAGTTTCAGTAGTTCCAACCTTGGTTTTATGCAGCCTTAAATGTAAAAACAAACTTTTGCAAAGGTGATGTCCAGACATCACCTTTTTTTTGTTAACTTATTCTAAATAAATATCAACAAGATATTGACACTAGTTTCGGGTAAAAATAAACTTATTGATAGTTAAAAACTTGTGAATTTACCGAATTATTTAACATTACTGCGAATTTTTCTTGTTCCGTTGATGGTTGTTGTTTTGCTCACACCTCTGACGGAGCGTTTTCTCGGTGTGAGAGGTTACGGGTTGGCGATTGTGATTTTTCTGATCGCGTCTTTGACTGACATTCTGGACGGTCATCTCGCCCGCAAACGTGAACAGGTTTCCAAAGTCGGTGCTCTGCTTGACCCGATCGCCGATAAACTGCTTGTTTCCGCCGCTTTGATCGTCCTCGTCGAAAAAAATCTCGCCCCGGCCTGGGCAGTCGTCATAATTTTAGGCCGAGAATTTGTCGTCACGGGCTTGCGTTCGGTGGCCGCTTCGGAAGGCATCATCATTTCCGCTCAAAAGGTCGGGAAAGTAAAGATGTGGCTGCAATGCATCGCCATCGTCGCACTTCTCGTCGCCGGTGCGAATTCCCCGCCGCCCGTTTCCAATTTCGGTTCAGATGTGCCGGAATTTTTCTGGCAGGTTTTGGAAGTGCAAACCGCTTTTGAAAATCTGGCGAGTTTTACAATAACGTCAAATGATTGGCAGGTTTTCGGCTATCTTGTCGGCCGGGTCGCCCTATGGCTCGCCGTCCTGACGGCGTGTTGGTCAATGTATGGCTACTTCAAATTCTTTTACGAGGAAAACAAGAAAAAAAAAGCCGGTAATTAATTTCGGCTTTCAAAAATAATTATTTTTTTTCAGTTCGAGGAAATTTGCGGAGGATCAGGAAAATCCGAATCAAGCGGCGGATCGGATTTATCGGCAATTTCACCTTTTTTTTCAGCCGCTCTGATAATTCCGTCTTCGGTTGAATAATAAAAGGACCGATCTGCATATG
>JBGTRS010000383.1:0-222 GCA_041940665.1 Pyrinomonadaceae bacterium
CTTTTTTCTTGATAACTTTTATTTTTGCCTTTCTAGTCATAGTATAATTCCCTCTTGTTTGTATGAATATATGTATTATTGCTTTTTGGAATTTTTTATTCCCGTTTATGTTTATTGCAATTTGAATGCCGTTAAGTTGACGAGTCCGGAAAATAATTTTGCGGTAAGTTTTTTGCAATCGGATTTTCCGAATTTGCATTCTGCAAAATGGACTAAACATTT
>JBGTRS010000383.1:232-2444 GCA_041940665.1 Pyrinomonadaceae bacterium
TTTTGAGTATTGCTAATAGTTTAACGCATAACCCTCGTGTTTTGTTCCCGAAATTTTTACAATTAAAAGCCCGAAAAATAAGCCTTTAAATTCAGAACGAGAATTTGTGACTGACTTGCAGGCGAGTTGGCATAAGGTTTGCCATTTTTTAGCAACGATGAAATTTTCAGACCTGATCATCATTTATCTAGCCTGCGGCTCACCATTCGGAGTTTATTACTTTTTCAACTCGCGAAATTTTGAAAAATTCAGTTGGCTCAAGGCAATTCTGCTTGTTTTCGTATGGATTCCCTACGCTTTAGGATTATTACACAGATATATTACAGAAAAGTTAATAGCCAAAGTTCCGGCTTCAGCGTTCGAATTCGATACTGATAAAAAAATATCTCTCGTCAAACTACAAAGAAAATTTGAAGATTTTCTGCCCGCAGACAAAGCAATCATCTCCCGATTTGAATTACGTGAAACAATCGAACGATACTCGGAATTAACACAGATAAAAGCCAAATCCCACGGCCCACCGGCGACACACGAGTATGAAATTTTTAAGATTAACGGGAATAAAAACGTTGAAATTTCGGCTTTATGTTTGAACAGACGCAACCGCCGAAGGCTTTTGTTTCATCAAAAAACGGCACGTGAAGATTTTTTGAAAGCATTAAAACTTTTGACCAAAGCAAATTTCGACCCGGAGAAATTAAAAGAACTTTCGCAGAAATTTGTTGAAATGTTAAACGATGAAATGGCTCGAACGGCTGTAATTGAAATGTTTTCAAGTCTTTTGCAAAACGCTGAAGAATCTTCCGTCAGAAATTTGGAGAAAGAATTATGGAAGGCACTCGAACAAAAACATACAAACGAAAATCAAATCTTAATTCCAATGCAAACTTTGACAGTGACAGCCAACGCTCAAGAGAAAGATTAGATCAACTGCTCGCCCTCAATTCCGAATATGCCCGGCTAGAAGAAGTCTTTCGTTCTGACAAGGAAAAATTCGAAGCAGAATTAATTGCCAATCCATACACAAATGAAAAAGCCTTCTCTTATTTCGGTTTGATGCTCGGAGCATTTCCACCGGCGGCTTTTTTTGCACAACTCCTGATAGATTCCGGCGGAATGAGATCAGAAGAAGCCTGGTTTTTAGTTTTATTTTTTTTAGTCAACATAACATCCGCCACAGTCGGATTCTTTTCCGGTAGGCTCATCGGTAAGATCGTTACCGAACTTGAAAACCTGTCCTGGCACTGGATGCTCTTGGCACTTCCATTCCTTGGACTTCTATGGGGAATTATCTCCGGCGGGGCCGGCGGATTTTTCCTTTTCGGAATCGGGGCGATCTTTGGAGCGATGCTCGGCGGATTGGTCGGAAGCATAGCCCTTCCCGCTTTCGGAATTTTTCACAGAATCTTCAAACGCGGTGATGTAATTGACCGAAAAATCTTCTTTCCGCTGGCTTTTGGCGTTACATTCATAATCTCGGCTTTTATTCTGGGCTTTTAACTTTCGTAATAATAAATTTACAAAACTGATACAACTTAATGAAATTGTTACAAAGATTTCATTAAGTTGTAACTTTTTCGTAACACAAATTAAATTACACTTAACTCCCGTATGAAAAAATATTTATTATTTGCAGTAATTTTTATTGCCGCCGCAACCGGCGTCTATACACAGGAACCGAATGAAGGCGATATCCAAATTTGGAATGAAACAAAAATTTATTTTAAGTCCATAAAGAAAAAGGATAAAAACGGTGAAGATAAAAAATTCATTTCGCCATACGTGATGGGAACATTGCGTATCGGTCAGGATGTCCGTCATTTCGTCAGTCAACGAATCGGTTTCGGATTTGATGTTCAATTGAACAAATATCTCAAACTGACCCCGAGTTATTATTATGTAAATGAACAACCGACGAAGAATGCGAAATCTATCGAACACCGACCGCGGATCGAACTGACGGCGGAAAAGAAATGGAGTAAATTCTCTTTGAGCAACCGCAACCGATTCGAATTCCGCATCAGACATAACCGCGGTGACTCGATCCGTTACCGCAATAAAACGACATTAAAAATTCCGATCAAAAACAGTGACGGCAAAGAGATCGTCACGCCCTTCATCTCGGAAGAACCCTTTTACGATTTTCAGAAAAAGGAATGGTCGCGGAACGAATTTTCCGCCGGGATCGGTAAAAAATTCACCGATAAATTTT
>JBGTRS010000383.1:2454-4727 GCA_041940665.1 Pyrinomonadaceae bacterium
TTTCAGCGGATTTCTTTTACCTACTGCAGAACAATACAGGCAACACATTAAAAAGAATCAATGCCTTCGGCGTCAATCTGAAAATTACGGTTGATTGAGAATCTCCGTCAATTGAAAAAGGTTAATTGTTTGGTAACATAAGTTCTGAACGATTAACCATTTTTTTGTGTCCGAAAACCGATGCTTGTCCTTTTACATCTTTTTGCACTTTTTTTGCTTGTCCTGCTCGGATTTTATGTTTTTGTCGCCAATCCGCGAAGCCGTGCCAATCAAACTTTTGCAACATTCATCGCCTTTCTGGCACTTTGGACGGTCAAAGACCTGATCTTCTGGAATTTTCAGGATGAATATTTCAAATGGGATTTTTGGGCGTCGGCGAGTTTTATCATCGCCCTTTTGATGCAATGTGCTCTGGTCATCTTCGCCTGGGTTTTTCCCGAAAATACGAAAATACCGAAGAAAAAAGCCGCCATACTTTTTGCCCCGGGTTTGGTTCTGATTCCGGCCGCCGTTTTCGGACTTTTATGGAATGATGTCAGTTTTCAAGACGGACGTTTTAAAATTGAACTTGCCCCTTTAGCTTACGCCTTTGTCTTTTACGTATATTTTGTCTTTGGTTACGGTGCTCTGATTCTTTTCAAAAAATACCGGAAACTAAAGCGAACGCAGGCCGGTCAGCAGGTCGGGGCGATTCTCTGGGCTCTATTCATCACAGGAATCTTAAAAACGGTCGCCAATATCGCTCTGCCGTATCTGGGCGAATACGAATTATTGCCCTACAGTTCGATCTTTGTTCTGCCGGGCGTTCTGATCTATGCTTATGCAATTTCCAACTTTAAGCTTTTTTCCCTGCAAACGGCTCTCGATCAATTCCGGCTTTTTCCGATCACCTACAAGATCGCTCTGAGCATCGCCACCGTCGCCATCGTCAGCTTCATTGTTTTTCAAATACCGATCGTCTGGTGGGCTTTTCAGGACGGAACAAATTTTGAAGCGTGGCGAAAATATCTGGTATTCAGCGTGATTTCCGCTCTCGTTCCGAACCTTTTGCTTTTGCTTCTGATCGTCCGCACGATTTCCCGTCCGCTTCAACGCATAACTTTAGCGGCGGTCAAAGTTACCGATGGCGATTACGGAACGGAAGTAAATATGCGGAAAAGCAATGACGAGATCGGTCTTCTGGCACAATCCTTCAACGAAATGAGCCGCAAAATGGCTTCCGACATCGAACAACTGCAAAAGCTGAATGAACAACTCACTCGCACGGAAAAACTCGCGGCCATGGGAACGCTTTCGGCAGGCGTTGCCCACGAGGTGAATAATCCGCTGGCTTCGATCTCTTCTTTGATCCAGATGATGCAGAGAAACGGCGATCTGGATGAGAGTTCAAAGGAAAAACTGAATCTGATTCAAACGCAGATCCAACGAATCACACAAGTTACTAAAGATATGATGGATTTTGCGAGAGTGCGTCCCGCCGCCAAAACGTCCGTCAATTTAAACGAAATTATCGAAACGAGTTTGCGTCTGGCAAGTTTTGATAAATCATTTCAAAAACTCGAGCTGAAAAAAGATTTTTCCGATGACCTACCGAAAGTTTTTGCTGATCCCGACCAGCTTCAGCAGGTTTTTCTAAACCTTTTCCTTAACGCCAGAGACGCGATGAGCGACGGCGGTGAGCTTTCAATAAAAACCGACAAAACCGACAAAACTATCCTTATTGAAATTGCCGATAACGGCGTCGGCATCGAATCCGAAGACATCAAAAAGATTTTCGATCCGTTCTTTACAACCAAATCAACGGGCAAAGGAACGGGTTTGGGACTCGCCGTTTGTTATGGAATTATCACGGCCCACGAAGGTAAGATCGAGGTTTCCGACCACAACGGCAACGGAACGAAATTTTTGATCTCACTTCCGATCATTCAAAAATAAAAAAAAGCGGAGAACATTAAATTTCTCCGCCTGAAGTAAAATCAATTAACAAAAAATCTTATCGCACGTAATGTCTGCGTCCGTTTTTAACATAATAAGTTCTGCCCTTGCTTCGGTAATACTTTCTGCCGTTTTTGGTGTAAAGATAAGTGGCACCGCCGCCGGCCGCGGCACCGATAATGGCACCGGTTTTGCCGCCGACCCAGGCACCTGTGCCGGCTCCGAGCAGTGATCCGCCGGCAATCTTGGCGATGCGGCGTTTGTTGCTGTTTTGATAACGGCGTTTTGTTCCCTTCCGGCTCGAAGCGTATAAAAGCCCCGCTCCCGCACCGATCATC
>JBGTRS010000384.1:0-4723 GCA_041940665.1 Pyrinomonadaceae bacterium
AATGAAACCGCTTCGGTGATGGTTGGAAACTCGGTTGATAACTGGAAAGTCCGCGTCGGCGGCGAGACCGAAACCCGTGAAGAAGCCGATAACTTCATTGCATATCTGACCCAAAAAGGTTTTACAAATGTGCAGATAGTTCCCAATAAATATACTTCGCCGTCCGATGAAGCGATCGAATTAACCCGGCAGATCGCCCGCACGCCGAAATCAAAGGTTAGAAGCCTGACATCTTCGCGTCCCGTCAATGTAGAAACAGGTTCGCCCGACCTGATCCGCAAAACTTCCTCGAGCCTTCCGACCCGTCGGAAAAATATGAACACCGTCATCAATCCGGGTCTCCGCGAAGTCGTCGCGTCCGGGAGAGGTGTAAATCTGACGTCTTTAAAACCAATCACGATCAGCTCGAGCCAGCCCAGAGGAGTCGTCTATCTGAACGGCAAACGCTATCGGGGAAAGATGGAAGTTTTCGTCACGGCTTCGGGCAGAATCACGGTCGTCAATGTCGTCCCGATCGAAGATTACCTGCTCGGCGTCGTTCCGGCGGAATTGTCCCTGCCGCAGATCGAAGCCCAGAAAGCTCAGGCGGTCGCCGCCCGAACTTATGCACTCGGCAACAAGGACGATTATGCCGACGAGGGTTTCGATATGGTTGATACGGTCTGGTCGCAGGTCTATAAAGGCGTCGCCATCGAAACGGCGATGGGCACGCGGGCGGTCAATGAAACACGCGGCGTTTACGCACTCTACGACGGCAAACCGATCAACGCGATGTTCACCTCGACCTGCGGCGGACGCACGGAAAATTCCGGCAACATTTACGAATTCGATCTGCCGTATCTGAAAGGCGTGCATTGCTCGCTCGAAGACGGCGAACATTTCGCTCCTTTTCTCGTCAAATCCACCCGCGAACCGGCTCTGATCCGTAACGAAGCCAATTACGAATTTGTCCGGCTCGCCTCAAAATACGCGGTCAATAACTTTCTTTTCGCCACACCGCGGTTTGACGACGATTATTTTGAAGATGCACCGACCGAAACGGAACTGAAAAGCTGGCTCAATCAGTTGGCGGGCAAATTCGGCAAACCGTTTCCGCTGGTTTTGGAAGATTCCGCCAAACCGCTGAAACTCGCGAGAATTCTGCACACGATGATCTATGATCCGACCGCCGAATCTGATGCCGACACGCTGATGTCCGAAGCCGACATTGATTATCAGCTTTCCTTTGCGGACGCCGGCGAAGTTCCGAAACAAGACCGCGTCATGCTCGCAACACTGCTTCGGGACGGCTGGTTTTCGATCTATTCCGATCTGACCATTAAGCCGAACAAAAGCTATTCACGCGGGAAAATCTTGCGGCTCATTGATCATATCTACAACAAGAAAAAATGGGATTTCACGTTTGAAAACGGCACGGCCAACCCGACCGAAGACGGCAAACTCGTTCTCAAAGTAGGACGCAGTGACAAGGAAATCACCGTCAACCCGAATGTCTTTTTGTTCCGCAAATTCGGCGATTCGTTCTATCAGGTCAAAGAAACCGCCCTCGTCGGCGGCGAAAAGGTGCGTTACAAAACAAATCTCGGCGGCGAAATAATCTACCTCGAAGTCGAACCGACGGACGAAACGACCGTCGCCGAAAAAATGTCGCCCTTTACCAATTGGAGGAAAAATATGACCGCGAGTGCGGTGCGGGCCGGACTCGGCAGATATGTCAAAGGCTTGAGCGGAAACTTGATTGATGTCAACGTCAAAAAACAAGGCTTTTCCAAACGTGCCATCGAACTCGAAATAATCACGACGAGCGGATCTTTCACGCTCAAAGGCGGCAAGATCCGCTCGGCTCTAAAATTACGCGAACAACTTTTCGTCATGGACAAACGCTACGGCTCAAACGGGCAGGTCGTCAGTTTCTCATTTACGGGCCGCGGCTGGGGACACGGCATCGGGATGTGTCAATACGGTGCCTACGGCTTCGCCAAGATGGGTGTCAAATATGATAAGATCGTAAAACATTATTATACCGGCATTGATTTGGTGAAGGCTTATTAAATTTATGCTCATTGAGCAAAACCCAAGATTTATTGATTTATTCGCTGGAATCGGCGGATTCAGAATTGCTCTCGAATCATTCGGCTTAAAATGTGTTTTTTCGAGTGAATCAAATAAATATGCTCAGAAAACTTATCAAGCCAACTTCGGCGAACTTCCTCACGGCGATATTACCAAAATAAAATCCGAAGAAATTCCTGCTCACGATGTCTTATGTGCAGGTTTTCCGTGCCAATCATTTAGCATTTCGGGAAAACAACGCGGGTTTGAAGACATCAGAGGAAATTTATTTTTTGAAATTGCGAGAATTATTGAATTTCATCAACCGAAGGTTATATTCCTCGAAAATGTCAAAAATTTTGCCAGACACGACGGCGGCAGAACCCTGCAAACGGTTGAAAAAATTCTTAAAAATTTGAATTACAGAGTCTTCTGCAAAGTCTTAAATGCAAGTCATTTCGGCATACCGACAGCCCGCGAAAGAATTTATATCATAGCTGTTCATAAAGATTTGAAGATCGAGAATTTTGAATTTCCGATTGGTGTTGAACAATCGGTTTCGCTTAAAGAATTTCTAGAACGGGAAGAAAAAACCAAAGAATACATCATCAACCGCACGGACGTAATTTTCAAAACCAAAGAGGTCGAAAAAGATATTTTCGGCGAGTATCCGCAAAAACCCGTCCAAATCGGCATCATCAACAAAGGCGGACAAGGCGAAAGAATTTATCACCCGAACGGACACGCGATAACTTTCTCGGCAAACGGCGGAGGCGTTGCCAGCAAAACGGGAGCATATTTAGTGGACGGCAAAATCCGCAAATTAAGCCCAAGAGAATGTGCCAGAATTATGGGCTTTCCCGAAGAATTTAAAATTCCCGTCTCAGATGCACAAGCATATAAACAATTCGGAAACACGGTTGCTATTCCCGTAATTAAAGCCGTTATTGAAAAAGTATTGAAAACTCTTCAAAAATAATGAAAATGAACGAATCCCAAACGTTAGGCTCTGATACTGCTAAAGCCGGTTTTCGTAATGAAGACGCAATTGTTGATAAATTTAACGATTGGAAAAATGATTCTGATGCTCAAAAATGGTTAGAGATAATGAATTACGACTTGAAAGAAATCGAAAAAGTCGAAGCGATTAAACTTCACGGTTACAAAACTGACGTTCAAGTTCAAATTACAATTTATTTAAAAGAAGCTATTTCAGCAGAAAATCTTTCCATTAAACTTGTCAGCAACAAAAAAGGATTTAATCAAATTGATAAGCGTTGGGTTTCGGCTTATGTTAAATTATGGAATATCCCAAATGACCTCGAAACAATTTTGAAATTATTTGTTGGTGAAATTCTTTCAGATAGAACGGATTTGAGAGATTCCAGAAGAATGTTTTTTGATGAAATGGATGCTGAGTCCCAAAATAAAATTGTTCAATTCTTTACCGACAATAAAGTTTTGATTGTGTCAGATATTTTGAAGGGACGCGGAAAATTTTCTGCTGAATGGATGTTGGTTGCTCAAAAAGCTGATTCTGATGCACGTTGGGTTTTGAAAAATATGAATGAAGTTATAAATCATTTCAGTTCAGGAGATGTCATTATAAAACCTCGCGGAAGTCTGCAAATCGGCAGAATTGGCATGCAACGCAAAGGCGGTGATGGCGGAAGAAAAACTGCTCAGATGCTACAATTCAAAATTGATCCGACTGAGGTTTTTAATATATGACTATTCTCACACCAATATTGATGCGGTCAAAGCGTATTGGGTCAGAACGCATACGTCCGGCATGCCCGTTTGCCGCGATGAGCGTACAAACGGCACAAGTTTCGGATGTGAAATGTCTGTCTTAAACCCTCAACCTTCGCCGGCAAAAGTTAGTTGTCCGAGATGCTCAACTTTTTCTGATGCGGTCATTTTGAGAAAAAAAATAAACTTTGTAGATATGTAACTATACCCTTTGCTACGCTAAGAGCGTGCAAAGGGGCATGCGGGACGTATGCGTTCCGACCGAAATGTGATCTACATTTTTTTGCAGAAAACGTAGATCACATTTTCCCGACCGCGGATGGCAAAGCCCGTACGGGAGCTTCGCCTGTCCGTCCGCTTTCGTAGGTGTAACGGTAAGAATCGCAGCCGACAATGCTCGGTCCCCACATTTTCGGGGATTTTCGGGTAATTTTCTTGAGCAAGGTCATCAACTTTCGGCAATCAGCCTGTTGCTGCTCATTTGCTCTTGAAGAGATGCATTCATCCATACTGGCATATGTGGGCTTTGTTTTATTCTCAGCCATAAAATCCGTAATTGCTTAACCTGCGGAACAGGTTAAGCATATCGCTGAGTTGTTCGGCTCCTCGGTGTCATTTATTTAAGAAAATCATTGAAATCATTGATTAATTTCACGAATTTATTATCAGCCTCCCAATCACCGTCAAATTTTTTACGAATCATATCAAACATTTGGTGATGGACAACGTCGGAGTTAACTAAATTACTAGTTGCTGTGCTTCCGAGTTTCTTGTCACGTAATGCGTCGCGTTTAGCTTTCAAACCACCCTTTTTCGCATCGAATACCTTTCGTGCTTCATCAACTCCGGCCACCGTCGGGCTTGTTTCAATTTTTTTGCCCATTTCCAGAATGGTCTCCTCTTTTAAATTGACATATTC
>JBGTRS010000385.1:0-4680 GCA_041940665.1 Pyrinomonadaceae bacterium
AAACATCTTCGGCCAGTTAAACGACTGGAACGCAAACCGTTCGTTTGCAATCGTGCGATAGCACGAAAACAAATGCGATTCACTTTCAGGTTGGAACTAATTGCAAACTTTGCGTCCTCACGGACGCATGCAAACGAGCCGTTTGCGTTCCGGTCAAAATTTCTATTATGACAAAACATTTTTCGATCGTTTTTACCTTCCTTTTTATATCGCTTTTCGCAGGCGATATTTCCGCTCAAAAAATCACGGTTGAAAAGGTAAAAGATGTCCTGATAAACGGTGCCAAATTTTCGGCGGATGATCTTTCGGCTTTGGAAAAGGGCGAACTTGTTGTCAAAGAGTTGGAAGCCGCCACCGAAGGCGAGGTCGCTTTTTGCGGAGCGATCATGCTCCAGGCCCCGCGGGATGTCGTTTTTGCGGCCTTTCGGCGGGCGGTTGAAAAACAGCGAAAGGAAGTATCGGAAGAACGCGGCTTTTTTCGAAAACCGCCGACGGTTTCCGATCTCAAGAAACTTTCGATCGATCCGTCGGACATAAGAGGTTTGAAAGATTGCCGGCCGGGCGATTGCAAGTGGAGTCTTTCCGAAGATTTGATCAAGCGTGTCACGGAAGAGATTGATTGGTCGGCGTCCGGTGCCGAAGAAAAAGCTTCCGAACTCATCAAAAAAATTATGGTCGAGCATCTGAGCGAATATCTGCAGAAAGGCGATACGGCTCTGATGACGTATAACGACGATCCCGAACCCTTGAGTCTGGCCGAGGAGCAAAGATCTCTGCTCGAAAATCTGCTCTGGCTGGATGATTTTGCACCGGAATTTAAGGAGTATCTGCAAAATTATCCGAACGGAAAATTGGAAAACGTCGAAGATTTGCCGACCTGGGAAAAGATCAAGGTAGTTTTCAAACCCGTGATAATTAATTCCCACGGGATTTTTTATAAAAAGGAAGAAGACGGAATTCCGCAGGGCCTGATTCTTTCAAAACAGATCTACGCCAATCATTATTTTCATTCTTCGATGTCTTTAACGGGCATCGTCAGTTTTCCGCAGGCCGATCAAAGCTTTAAAACATATCTGTTTTTTGTCAGCCATTCGCGGGCCGGGGCTTTGACGGGGACGATGGGCAAACTCGCCCGCACGGCGGTTGACGGCGAAGCGGAAACCAAATTGACCGATGTTCTCAAAGATACGAAACGATACACAGCTTATGATTTGGGCAGCAGGGATGCAATCGAAGAAGAAACCGAAAGCGGTATGATCAAACGCCTTTTCACAAACAAATTTTTTATATTTTTAATTATCGTAGTTTTGGCGGTCGGCGTGATCATTTGGATGACGCGGAAAAGTTCAAAATATTAATAAAGAAACAATGAGCAATCTTTCAGACATAGGTTTTCCGGCCCGGAGCGAGCAGGAAGTCAATCAGATCATAATGGACATCCTGCCGCATCTTTCGGCGATTCCGTGTCCGCCATACGGATTTTATTTCAAATTCGAGGATTATTCGGGAGCGGAAATCTATTTGCAGACGAATCCTTCGCAGGAAATTATCGGTTTTAATCCGGCGTTTTCGGCAAAAAGCAAACGGGCAGTCGGTTTAACGGAAAAGATCGCACGCGATACATCCGAACTCGACGGTGCGTTTCACGCCTGGGCAAACCCGGCGGGCGAAGATTTTGAAGCGACGGGCGAATATCCGTTTGTTTTCGACGTGCCGGATTTTCGCACCAAAGAAAATATCGAACTTCCCGGTGCCGCCGACATCCAGCTGACCGCATTTGCTTCCAATGATTTTCAGATTTTTGAAAATGAAGATGATTTTTCGGAAACGCAGGAAAGCGATCTGAAATACGCCTCGAAATCCTTTATTCCGAGCGGTTTGTTTTCGGTTGCCGCCAACGGCGAATCGGTTGAAACAATTCCGCCGCAGGCCCACGCCATCTTGACGGGCGAGATCAAAGAGTTTGAATTACGGACGAATAAATTTACGGACGAGAAGTTTTACTGGTTTTGGACGGAGACTCACGGCGGAGAAGTTGATGTTGTCGCCGATGCCAATCTGATCGAGAAAGAGCCGAAAACGGGCGGGATTTTAAGGGGCAGTTTCTGGCTGTCGGGGAAGATTTTGTAAATGTGTGTCAGTAGCCCGACCGTCAGGGAGCGGCTCCGACATCAAACCTCCAAATCCGGCAAGGAAAGAATTTCATCTTTAGGCCCTTCCTCACGGTCGGGCTACTGACACGATTTTGAAAGTTTAAAAATCATCAAAACCGAAACCGGCCTCCAGGTCTTCCAGAATATTTCTGGCGTCCTCGGATTCAAATTCGATCGCCTGTTGTTCGAGGACGTTGCAGGCGATTTCGAAATAGAGCGGATCATCGAGAAGCGGTTCGATGAGCGTTGCCGGAAAGACGACTAAGGTTTCGTAAGCAATCGCCCGAATCTGGGCGAGTCTTGTCTGGCGGATGACTTCGGCAATTTCGCCGGCGGAAAATCTTTCGAAAAGTGCATCGGCGAGAGTATCAATTTTTTTGTAATCATTGCGAGCCAGGGCTCTTTTGGCGAGTTGAATAAACACTTCGGCCGATTCGGTCTGGGCTTCCAGAACACTCGCACAGATATTGGCGAGATGATTTATCTCGTTCAGATTCGATCCGTCCTTTTCGGTCCGGGAATCTTCCGCCTGTTCGTCCAGGGCGTTCAGAAGATTACTGATTTCCCAATCGGCGTGAGCGTCGTAGGAAAATTTCTGTTTTTGGGCGAATTTGTTGGTTTTTAATGCTCCAACCAACAGTTTTTTGGTCATCGGTCGCAGGTCTTTCCAGATGGTTTCAGCCCGCTCACCTAAATTCTTAATAGTCATTTTCAATAAATTGTATATACAGATTGTGCCGGAAAACAACACAATCTGTTGCTCATTTTAATACATTCGTAACAAATTTCAAGCATTTTTGTTACTCATTTTATTTGATGCGTATTCTAGCAAACGGTTTTCCGATTGTTTGACGATCGCCTGATCCAAATCCTCAGTATCCGATAATTCAAAAATCGCATACGGATTTTCGCTCAAATGACGCAGTTCCCAGGCCGTTTTTCCTCTTTTTGACGGACGGGAAAACCAGGCGGCGTTTATTTCCGCATCGGTCAGCTCGCTTTCGCCGAAAAGTTCTTCGAGCGTCGCGTCATCCAGCGAATCCTTCAGTTCACCGCAAAGCAAAACACGGCGTAAATTCCAGCCGTGTTTTTTATAAAGCGATAGAATATCTTCGATCTGTCCGGGGCTTATCATTTTTGCTTGTTTTCACGCGTCGACGGCTGATTCGGCATCATCGGCGGTTTGCCTTTTTGCACCGGCAATTTGCCGTCTTTTGTCGGATCAATGACCTTCGGTTTGACGTTCATATTCACATTGCTGTTGCTGTAAGGCACCATTTTCATATCTCCGGCGGCGTTGGCATTTTCCCTTTCGATTACAGCCCGTCCCTTGCCCGGCGATTCAAACGTTCCGGCGAAAAGATTGCCGACGGCTAATTTCCACATACCTTCTTCGATGACAAACGGAATATCCTGCCATTGCTGTTTGGAATAATCATAAACTTCGACGGCCCCGAATTTGCCTTTGACGCGTTCATCACGCATCGGCGGCAATTTAGCCGAAAAGGTCGTTGAAGTAAAAGCGTTTGCCAAAACTTCGTCAACTTCCTTTTTGCTCTGGCCGGCCTGCATCTGGGCAAGTCCGATCGAATCTTTCGACATCAGGGATTTGATCGTTGCTTTATCTTTACCTTTGACGGCCGTGTAAAGTTTTTTGTAGGCTTCGGTCGGTGTCGCCGGATTGCCCGATTTGATCGTTTCCGAGCCGGCGTTTTCGCCCGATTTGGCCGTGTTATCATTGGTGTAAAGATACCAGCCGCCGAAGCCGGCGATTCCCAGTATAACCAAAACTCCGAGAAGGAGGGGAAGTTTCGATTTTTTCTGAACATTTTTCAACTCTTTTTGTGCAGTGTCTTTTGTTGAACTCATAATTTCTTTTATTTATAAAAAATGTAAGCAATTTAAAAATTTATTAATTTGCAGTATAAACAATTAAACTAAAAAATAATAATAAAAGCATTTACTTACTTCAAACTTCTTTTTATTATCTTAGATGAAATGAAAAACTCGAGCTTGTTTATATTTTGTTTAATCCCGTCTATGCTTATATTTAGCATAGCTTGTTACCAACCGATCGCGAACACTTCGGGTCCGACCGAGAGCGGAAGAAAAAATGAAAACACTTCAACGGAAAATATGGAAAAGACTGTAAATGAAGCCGAAATTTCCGGTATAAATGATTCAGAAAAAGACACTATGAATGCAGATGATTCAAAAAATAATCTGACCGCCAAAGGGTTTCGTGAAAATCTCGATCAAAGTTTGAGACGCAGCGGATTAAGCGTCTCCGATATTTACGATTCATCAAATCCGGTCGAAAGCCGGATTTTGGATGAATACGGAGCGGTTTTTTTGACGAAAGCCAAGCCGCCAGTGAAGGTTATGTTCACGAGTGATGCAGAAGTTTCTTCATTTCAAGCCAATGCCGGAATCGAAAGTGCCGACCTTGGCGGCACCAGGGTCGAACTTCAGCCGGAAGCATTAAAGGCTTTGCAAAACGCCGTTGCAGACGCAAAGAATCAGGGTT
>JBGTRS010000386.1:0-4668 GCA_041940665.1 Pyrinomonadaceae bacterium
TTCATAAATCAATTCAACCATTGTATAAGCAATTTTAGTTAATACATCAATGGGTATATTTTGAATTTTACTAAAAAGTTTTCTTATCTGTTTTTTTGCTTTTAATATTTTATAAGTAAAAAATATTTTAAAATTATCAGACAAATCCCCTACCCGTCTGAGAATGTCAAATTTTTTTTCTTCTTCTTTTTCTTGATCTTCTTCTTTTTTTTGATCTTATAGGTATGCTTTTAAAGTTTGGTAAAAGATTTATTTTGGGCATTTACGATCTTTTGTATAGTTTTATAATTTTATATCGCTTTCAAATTCAAAAAATCCGGACTCGCGATAATCGGAAATTTCTTTCAAAGAAGCGAGCAGATGATTCGAAATCAAGCAGACGGAATTGACGAATTCCAAAATAAAATCCTGATTGCGGACAGCTTCCAAACTATTGACGGTGATCCTTTCAAATCCGAGTTTTGCGGCAAGTTCATCCCGGTCAAATTCCAGCGAGGTTCCCGTTCCGTCATTTGAACCGAGGGTCATTGTATTTACCCTCCGCCAGACTTCGTCAAGTCTTTCGCGATCGTTTCTGCATATTTCAAAATTCGCCAGACACCAGTGAGCAAAAAGAATCGGTTTGGAAAACTTGCCGGATTCTTTGAGCAAAAAAATCTCCTCTTTATTTTGTTCGGCAATTTCAACAAAATTCGTCTGAATTTCGCATATATTTTTCGAGATTCCGGAGATTTCTTCCCGCAACCAAAATCGGAGAGCGGTCAAAAATCTGTCCGTGATATTTCTGCCGAGTTGAAGTTTTGAACCGTTTTCGCCGACGAGATTGGAGATTTTCCTGTCTAAGAATTGAAAGATGTTTTTCGCATCCGTTGCATCAAAATAGGTCTTGTCAAAATCAGCCCGTTTGATCAGTGTCTGTAAACCGTTTTTGATTCTGTCGCATTCGAGCCGGGAAAAAATTCCGGCTTCAAACAGCGAATCACAGTAACAAATGCTGATCCGGACTTCGCTTGCAAACAAACGCTTTTCAACAGCGAGATTTTGCTGAAGATTCTGTATAATTTCCGCAACTTCGCGTTTATTTTTTACCTTTGTGACCGGAATCATAATCTTTGATTTTTTTGATTATAAACCAATTTGTCGGGAAAAGGGATTTTACTTTCAAAATTTTACAAAAAACATTGACCACCGACTTAAAAACCAAAATTTATAAAAATATTTTTGAAAAACAAGCTTTTTATTATAAAATCAGAAAAATTTTTCAGCCTTCTAAAGATGTAATGAAACGGTTTAATCTTTTAAACATCACTATTTTTCTATTAATTTTTTCATCCGTAATTTACGCCCAAAAAGATGATGAGGTCAGCGTTTCGCCGAAGTTGACAAGGGAATCGGTTACCAAAAAATGTAAAAATCTGGAACTGGGCGAGGTCGTTTTCTACTTTCGCCCGAAATATCCGGCGGAAGCCCGTTCGGCACGAATCGGCGGAACCGTCGAGGTTGAAGTAAATGTTGACGAACGCGGAACGGTCAACGGAATCATAAACGTCAAGGGACACGAACTTCTACAAAAAACTGCCAGAGAAGCCGCCGCCAAAGCCAGATTCACCCCGACTCTTTGCGATGGTCAACCAGCCCGAATCAACGCTTTTATTGTCTATAACTTTTTGCCCTACATCATCACCGATAATTATTTCACACCGAAAAAAATCGAAGATTATTCGGACATCTCGAACGAATCGGTTTTTTATGAACCGATTTTTTCATTGACGGAAAATTACAAACTAACATTCGGTTACGGCGATAAGAATTTCCATTCCAATGCACCTCTAACCAAAGGCGATTTCGCTCATTTTTTGCGTTTGACTCTGGATTTCTTAAATCAACGGGCGGTGATCGCCAACAAAAATCCCGGAGAAATCGAGCTTTATTCCCCATATAATCCGCATACCACGAGATCAATGAATGATATAAAAGATTTCGATCAGAAATATCCATATTCCGAATCTGTAAAATTGCTTTTAACCCGATACGGCATAAGTCTGGTTGACGAAAACAAAAATCTGAACGGAAAACTGCCTTCGACCCAAAATGAAGTGATCGAATTGTGGAAGCAGATTTTCGGGCAAGATGCCGTTCCGGTTAATTTTCAAAAGATAAAGGTAGGAGATAAAATTTTAACACGGGGCGAGTTTTCCCTGTTTCTATACGAATCCCTTTATGTATTAACCTATAAAGTTTTGCCTTGAGAGGTATTATGAAACCGGCCAGCATAGTTTTTTTATTTATTTTATTTTTTACGCAAATCCTTTTTTCACAAACCGTTTGCAGCGGCGAGGAAATTCTGAAAGCAAAAAGCTGTGCGGGCGATGAGATATCCGAACAGGAAACGGAATTGTTCGGCCTGGTCAATGAATATCGAGAACAAAACAAACTTGCAAAAGTTTATATGTCGGAAACGGTGTGTCTGGTCGCCAATCGTCACGCTTTGGATCTGAGTTATAATATCAGAAAATTAACCCACAGTTGGAGCGACTGCGATTATGACCCGAAAAATTCAAAGACATTCGGTTGCATTCTCTATGCTCCGAAAAGATTTTACCCGAATTTTTCGGGGCTGGCTTTTGAAAATGTTTATTTTACGTCCGGTAAACGGGTTATCTCATACGATGCACTCGAGGCCTGGAAAAAAAGTCCCATGCATAATGCGGTGATCCTGAATCAAAGCAGTTTCAAAAATTTTGAATGGCTCGAAGGCTGCGTCGCCATCGAAAAAAATTATGCGGCATTATGGTTTTTTGCAAAAGGCTTAAATCAAAAATCTCCCGATCTCAAAAACATCGAGGTCAAAGGTTTAGGCGTAACGTTCGATCAAGCCGTTCGCGGACTAAATACCATTCTTTCGATCGAGAATGTTTCCTCAACGGTTGACAGTAATAAATGGGCCGGCATTTCAAAAGATAAATCGGTTGAATTGGAGTTGTTCGGGCAACAGGAAAACATCAACGAAGGAAAAATGACGCTGCGGATCCGTTTGCAAAAAAACAATACTTTGAGCATAGCCAATCGCGTTGTGATTCAAACATTCTTAAAAAATCTGACGCCCGGTTGGGACGAACGAAATCAATGGCTCGAAGCCGCCCTTTCAAATGTCAAAAAAACGCCGGAAAAACCGCAGGCATTTGATTTCAAAAGAATCAATGCGAAACTAAAGGTCGAATCCGACGGCTTTTTGTCACTGACGATAAAACCGTCGGAAAAACCCGTCCCCGTCGAATTCAAGTGATCGCTTTCGATTTTTCCGCAAAGGATTTTCCGGCTTCCTTCAATCCGTTTTGCAGACAAAACCCGGATAAAGTTTCGAATCTTTTTTCCGCTTCGGCTTCGGTCATCCAGATTACCTTGGCCGTATCTTCGGGACAAAAATCGAGCGGTCGTTTGTCGCTTTCGACGATGTGATTACTTCCATTCATCGCACAGGAAAATTTCGTGCAGTGACGAATCGAAAACATATGGCCGGTTTCGTGAATGGCAATTTTCAAAGTTCTTGTCAGGAACAATTCAAAATCAGCATTTTTCTCCAGACGATTCAGCGACCAGACACCGACCCGGTTTTTCAAACTCGCTTGTCCGAAAACATAGTTAAAATCATCCTGCGGATAGAGGTCTTCATTCGTAAAACTTATCAAAGCGGCGGCGTCATCCGGCAGATTTGGTCGCAGAATTTCATCCAGAATAAATCCCGTGCGAATTTGTCTGTTCTTAAATTGCGGATGAATCCGGTGATTTGCTAAAGAAAGCGGATGGTCAAAATCTTTTTCTTCCAGAAGTTCCGTCGGCAAATTGTAAAATTGTTCGAGAAACCAGGCCGTCAGTTTTATTATCTTTGTTTGTTTTCGATCAAATTTTCCAAGCGGCTGAATATAAATTTTCCGCCTTTTTTCCGTTGGTAACGTCGGCTTTCCGTTTAAATATTGTTCAAAGGTTTGTCCGCTTTCTTTAAAATTAGCCAACCATTCATCAGCCTCAGGTTTACCCAAAGGATAAAAAAAGGGTTCCAATTTTTTTATTAGTTTTTGGTATTTTTCCGGGACTTTTTTTAATTTTTCGGAATCGGTGTTTTGGGTTTTGTTTGAATTATTGGCAGTTCGCTGACAACCGAAAAATAAGATTAGAATAACCAATGATGTAACCAATAATTTCATCTAGTAAAGTTCCAGCCCTTTCGAATAACTTTCAAAATTTCGTTTCATTTCAGCCAGCGAATCACCGCCGAATTTTTCTCTCATTTCATTTGCCAGAACAACGGCAAGCATCGCTTCGCCAATGACTCCGGCGGCGGTAACGGCCGTGATGTCGGAGCGTTCAAAAGCGGCCAGGTCTTCTTTTTTTGTATCAATATCAACCGAACGCAGCGGTTTTCGCAAAGTCGAGATCGGTTTTTTGTAGCCACGCACGCGGAGTTCTTCGCCGTTTGTGATGCCGCCTTCGAGGCCGCCCGCCCGGTTTGTCGCCCGTTTGTATCTATTTTCTGCAAAGACGATTTCATCGTGAACTTCGGAACCAAAAAGTCCGGCGTTTTCAACCGCATTGCCGATCTCGACGGCCTTCACGGCCTGAATTGACATAAATGCACGGGCGATCCGGCCGTCGAGTTTTTCGCTCCAG
>JBGTRS010000387.1:0-243 GCA_041940665.1 Pyrinomonadaceae bacterium
CTTAAAACCTTACAAATGGCAGATCGGCGAAAGGACTTTGACCGAAATTCCCGTAACGACCTTGCCCGTTCTGAAAACGCCGATTCACGCTTCTTATGTAATTTATCTTTCGACATTTTCGCGGGTTGTAGCTCGAAGTTATTGGAAAACGGCATTAAGATTGTGCAAAATGACGGGCGTTCAGCCATCGCTCCTCTCACATCCGCTTGATTTTCTTTCGGGCGAAGACGCCCCGGAACTTAA
>JBGTRS010000387.1:253-4668 GCA_041940665.1 Pyrinomonadaceae bacterium
CAGGAAAAGCTTGAATTTGTCAGCGAGATTTTGGAAATCTATGCAGAATCGTTTTCTATTGTGAATATGCGTGAACACGCCGACACTGTGCGACAGAAAGAAACGGCAATGCGAAAGCCCGAAGCGATTCAAGCGGAAGTGAAAGTAAATTAATGACAAAAAATCTTCAGCCGTTAAAATTAGAATCCGTTGAATGTTGCGTTTGCGGAAACGGCGACGCGGAGCAGATCGGCACGGGTGAAGATTTTGAATACCGGACAAGTCCCGATACTTTTTTGGTACAGTGTTGCAATTCCTGCGGTTTGGTCTATTTAAATCCGCGTCCCTGTGTTTCCGAATTTGAAAGAATTTATCCCGCGAATTATCACGCCTTCGATTTTTCCGAAGAAGATTTCGGCATCGTCTATAAGATCCGCTCGCGGCTCGAGGCCAAAAGGCTTTTGAGTTGGTGCAAAGGTCTGGCGGAGGATGCAAAGATCATTGACACGGGTTGCGGCGACGGATTTCATCTTGATCTGCTGCGTCAATACGGCAATAAAAATTGGACGCTCGAAGGCATTGACATTGACCGGCGAGCTGTGAAAATGGCGGAGGAAAAGGGCTTAAAGATTCACACGGGAAGCATCGAAGAAATTGAACTGGCGTCAAACGAATATGATCTGGCGATTATGATCCAGACCATCGAGCATGTCGCCGAACCTTCGGAAGTTTTGCGTGCCGTTCATAATATCTTAAAACCGGGCGGACGGCTTATCGTCGTCACGGACAACACGGATTCATTCGATTTCGGTCTGTTCAAAAAGAGTCACTGGGGCGGATATCATTTTCCGCGTCATTGGAATCTCTTTAACCGCAAATCTCTGAGGAAAATAGCTGAAAAGACAGGCTTTGCGGTTGAAAAAATGACGACGCAGGTGTCGCCCGTCAATTGGGTTTATTCGATCCATAACCGGCTCGTTGACAGAGAAAAACCCGACTGGATGATCAACCAATTCACCTTGAAGTCACCCGTTTCGCTGTCGGCATTTACGATGCTCGACATAATTTTGCAAAAGTTCGGACGCGGTGCGTTGCTCAACGCGACCTTGCGAAAGCCGTTTTAGATGTAATTATGAAAAATGAAAAACCCATCGCCATCATCGGGGCCGGACTGGCGGGTCTGACGGCGGCGGATTATCTCAATCGCCAAAATGTGCCGTTCATACTTTTTGAAGCAGGCGAAAAAATTGCCGGACTGGCGACGAGTTTTCGAGATAAAGAAGGGTTTTGCCATGATTTCGGGGCTCATTTTATAACCAACCGTCTGGCCGAGGCGATCGGGGTCGGGGCGGACTGCATAACCGTCAAACATTACGGCGAAATGGTTTGGCTGAACGGCCGAACATACGGTTATCCATTCGGTTTGATAAAAATTCCGCGGATGACCTTGAGCGGAATCAGAGGCAAATTGAAATCTTTAAGTAACGGACACGCTCCCGAAACCGCCGCCGAATGGTTTCGCAAAAGTTACGGCGAAATTTTGGCAAATGAAGTCGCTCTGCCTCTGATCGAAGCCTGGTCGGGAGCAAAAGCGGAAGATCTGTCGCCGGCGGTCGGCGAATCCTTGCCGGGCAGCATCGGCAAAACTCTTTTCCTGAAAGCCGCAAGCAAACTGACGGGGCGTGCCGTCGCCTGCGGCTACAACCGCGAAATGCCCGAAAAAGCGAGTGTTTATCACGTCTATCCGAAAAAAGGCGTTTCCATCCTCTGCGAAAAACTGGCCGAAAACATCAAAGATAAAATTCGTCTGAACACGCCGGTTGAGAAGGTTTTGGTTGAAAACGGTAAGGTGAGAGCGGTTATTGCCAAGGGCGAAAGGCTGAAAGTTTCCGCCGTCATCAGCACGGCACCGGCTCACATTCTTTCAAAATTCGTCGAAGGCACGGACGCCTTACGGGAATTTTCAAAGTTTCGATACCGTCCGATGACGTTTATAAATTTGCGGCTGACGGGACGAAACCTTTTGCCCGACACGGTTTTATGGTTTCCCGAAGAAGAATTTCCCTTTTTCCGTCTGACCGAAGCGACCGTTTCGATGCCCTGGCTCGCTCCCGCAGGCAAGACGGTCATCACCGTTGACATCGGTTGCGAAAAGGACGATGAGATTTGGACGATGGACGAAGAAACGATCACCGAACATTGCTTAAACCATCTTGAAAAAATTATTCCCGATGTCAGGAAAAGGTTTATCGGCTCGGATGTTCTGCGGACACCGATCGCTTATCCCGTTTTCTTAAATGAATATGAACAGGCACGTCAGAAATTCGAGCGGACGACGAACATCGAAAACCTTTTGAGTGTCGGGCGAAACGGCGAATTTTCGCATATTTTTATGGAAGACGTTTACTGGCGGACGCGGAAAAAGGTCGCCCATCTGCTTGAGAAGGGGTTGTAAATCGGCTATAAAAATTCAGAAGATGAACCGCAGAGACCCCGAACAAGTCAGACAGGAATTGAATGAAAAAACGAGGCAAGTGCCGAAAAAAGGTCTGCCCGCACTTTTTTACGTTCTGCCGCTGATGCATCTGCTGATTTCCTTGCCGCTCGCATATTATTTAAATATATGGGCGGACGAGGGTTCGACGCTTTACACGACTCAGAACGGATTTTTTCAAGCCTTGCAAAACACTCTCGGGGACGAAAAACAGGCACCGCTTTATTTTTTGATCTTGAGTTTATGGCGTTTGATCAATGATTCGATCTTTTTCGCCCGTCTTTTTTCCATAATCTGTTCGGTTTTCTCGATAGTTTTATTTTTTAAGTTGGTCAGAAAGTTCTGGAATGAAAACGCCGCATTTTTTGCAGGCTTTTTCTTTGCGATTCATCCATATCTGATTTGGTCAAGTCTCGAGATCCGCGTCTATTCGCTGATCATTTTACTTTCGCTCATTCTGACCAAACTCTTTTTCGACGGTTATTTTGAAAGGCGGGCGATCGAATTAAGCCAGAAGAAAAAGATCCGCAACCGGCAGATTCTGTTTATCTTAACGGCTATCTTCTCGCTCTATACGAATTATTATCTCGGTTTTATTCTCGTCGGGTTTTTCGCCGTGCTTCTGGTTTTGAGGCGTTGGCAGGCGGCGAAAAAGTATTTTTGGCAGATGCTCATTGTCGGCGTAGCGATCCTGCCGATTCTTTGGGCGATCAGGATGCAGTTTGCCGTCAATACGGGCGGATATTTTCAGGAAACGAGTTTTCTGGAAGGTTTACAACTGCTCTGGAATCATTTTCTGACATTTATCCTGCCGACGGAAGTTTATACGCCCGAAGACCAGACCTGGTTTTCGTTTGTCCGGATATGGTTTGTGCGGGTTGCAGTAGCGGCGGTTTTGGTTTTACTCGTTATAAAACGCAAAATTTTGGAAGGAAAGGTTTTAATCTTCGGCACGCTTTCCGCAGTCATTTTCGCTTTTTTATATCTCGCCTATTTTGGGGTGAGCGAGCTCTATATCGAAATTCGCCACGCGGCGGTTTGGTTTTCGTCCGTGTGCTTTTTGGTCGTGGCGGTTTTGATGGAAGTCTTACCGCAAAGACGCAGGAAAGACGCAGAGGTTTCGCTAAGGTTTTATTCCATTTGTGCATTAGCGGTTTTGCTTTCGGTTTTTTACATTTACGGCATTTTTTCGCTGTATCCGAATTTCGTTAAACGCGGCGATTAGGAAAGGGTTGCCGCATACATCGAAAAGAATGAAATTCACCAAAATTATAAAGCAAACATTGCTTATGGAGGTGGCAATTCGGCGGACACAGTTATTTTGAATAATTTGATTTTTAAGTCGAGATCAGAAGGTATATTTTGCATAGAGGGAGGATTTAGCTGGATCAAGCATAATGACATCTACGACAACTCTGATGGCATAATCATGTTCGATAGCTGTACACATGTAAGCAATAATCAAATCCACGAAAATCAAAGGTCAGGCATAATTTGTTCAGGATCCAGCTTCCCGCAGATAGAGTAAAATCAAGTCTTTGGAAACAATCAAACAGGTATCACTGTGCGCGACAACAGCCGCATCGATATGAAGAAAAACAAGTTGTTCGCGAACTTCTACCAGATCTCTATGAACTCGCTGAATGCCGCTAAATAGAGACGCCTACACAAAAGGAACTCAATCGAAGGACAAAATGAATTTTATAATAACACATGCTACATGTTTTGAGTGACTGATATAAATTTATAAAATGATTAAGTAAGACTTATTATTTATTTCAGATTAAACTTTATGCATATTTTCAATCACATTGGAATTTGATTAGGGTCTTGCTCTACTCTTTGGTAAGACAAGGTTTGCTTTGCGATCTCTTCTTGTTCAATTCTTTTGTCTTCTTTCATGCTGCCTGAGGCGCAGAAGTAGAAGCCTGCGGTGATGAGG
>JBGTRS010000388.1:0-271 GCA_041940665.1 Pyrinomonadaceae bacterium
ACTTTCTTGGCGACGAGCTCCTCGCGTTCTTTTTCCGAAACGCCTTCGATCTCCGAATTTGCCAGCCGGAACGAACGCAGATAGTTCGTGAACAAACGGTGACGATGATCTTTTTCGAGTTGTTTCAAATCCTTGCCGGACGAAAGCTGGAACAATTTATAATCGTTGATCTTCTGCCTCAAGGCTTTGATGTCGCCGGCAAAAATATCGGGCGAACCGAGCAGATTCCATTTCTTTTCGAGTTCTTCCCATTTTCTTTCGGCAACGGAAA
>JBGTRS010000388.1:281-4663 GCA_041940665.1 Pyrinomonadaceae bacterium
AGATATTTGCTCTCGTTGCTGATATGCGAAAAGAGATAGATCATCAGGATAAACCCGAAAAATGTCCCGAGGACGATGCCGAAGATGAGATTTAGAAAGACCAGGCCGAGAAAATATCCGCCGACGTAGAGAATCTGCTGATTGCGGTGCGTCTTGGCGGTTTCGGCGATCTCCGGCGACGGATGCGGTGCTAACAGCGGCAAGGGCTTTTCCAGTTTCGCCGGAAGATTGCGGTTCATTCCGAGATTTTCGATGAGTTTTTCAACCGTAAAGATATTGAATGACTGCTCGCCCTCTTCCTGTTCTTCATTAAAGACGAACGGAAAAAGTATCAAACCCGTCTGCGATTCGATGCGGCACCACGGGCAGGAATGCAGTTGATTGTAAAAACGATGTCCCGGATTGATACTGCATTGAGCGAGATTATTTGCGAGATCGACCAGAGCCTCGACCCATTCACGCGGAGCGGGACGGTCTTCGGTCAGAAAAGCCCGCTCGAACATCATCGCCAGACGCGGCGAAACTTCCGAAAGCGAAAGCGTTCCGGGCGGCTGTTCGACCTTCCAGAGATGTGCGTCTTTCGCGTATGCAAAGCGAAGTTCTTTGATACATTCTTCGAGCGATTTGTCCTTTTCGCCCAAATAATTTCCGGCAAACGGATGTCGGCCGAGAAAAAGCAGTTGAAAGATGACGACGGCAAGACCGAAGTTATCGTGTTTTTTGAGTCTGACGGCACCGCTCAGATTTTTGAACTGGAGTTCGGGCGGTAGATGCGTGGCGACGCCGACTTCGCATCTAAAACGCTGGCCGTTGCCGCTGCTGATGGCGAAGCTGTCGCAATCAATAAGTTTGACCGTGCCGTCCGCTAAGACGACGCAGTTGCCGTGGTTGACATCGCCGATGACGTGCGAATCTTTATGCAGACTGTAAAAGGCCCGGGCCAGATTGGCCGAAGCGTGAACGAGAAAATGCCACGTCGCATGCGGAAAATGCCGGCGGCGGCTTTTTAAGGAATAGAGTTCGTGAATTTCCTTCGCCTTTACACGCGGCATCAAAAAGCCGACAGTTCTGCCGTCTTTTGATTCTTCATGCAAGGTTTCGACCACCCAGGCGGATACTTTCAAAAGCCTTTCATTCTTATTTTCCGCCATCAGGCGTAATTTTCCGGCTTTTTCGTCCGAGATTGGTTCGTGGTAAATTTTCGCCACGAGATCATCGTTGCCCTCGCAGAAATAAACCGTTCCTTCGCCGCCTCGGCCGATCTCGGCGGCTAAAACGTGAGCTTTTCCTTTACTATCATAATAAGTGGGCATTTTCTTTTACTTCCTTTTTTGAAATAAATCTTCAGCTTTTATAATTTGCCGCTAGCCTGTATAACTTGCCACTAGCTTCAGCTAGTGGATCAGATTCAACTAAATCAATCGGCTTTAGCCAAATTCTATCAAAAGCAAATTACTTTTGGCTTTAGCCCAATCTTTTTCAATCTTTAAAATTCTGAAATCCTGCTCGCTTCATAAATCCTTCAAACCCATCTGCAAAACTATTTTGTTTATGATGCTCTTCTTGATTGGCAATATATTCCCTGATACTAAAGCCTGTTTTCCATTAGCTGAAGCTAGTGGCAAGTTATAAAACACTTTGATATTTCAAATAAATTAGAAGCATCTTGCTTCAATTTGTTAGAAAAAACTTGCTCCAAAATAAAATCTAACATTTTCACTTTTTCACCTTTTCACTTTTCCCCGCTCTCGAAGCCAGAACAATGGTTTTGTCATCATCGGTTTTCTCGTTCAGCTTCGGTGAACTCAAAAAATTCTCCAATTTTTGATTCAAACCGTTCACCTCTGTCGAATTCCGTAAAGGAGCGATCATCGGAATTAAAAAAGGCTCGTGCGGCGAATTGTTCTTAAAATCGACCGCGACCGAATAGATTCCGTCGGAAAAAAGGATCAGATCCTCTATCGCCTCGTCCACTTTGGCAAAACGCAAAGCCTCGACCGCCGTTTCATCGGTCAGAAAATCCGTCATATTGACGTATTCCGCGTCGGCGGGTTCGACTCCGAAACGGTAGCTTGCGGGTTTTCCGTCGGTCGAAAAAACCGCTCCGCCGTCGCCGACCTGATAAAAGACGGCTTTTTCTCTGCCGATGACCGCACCGACTAAGGTTGAAGCAAACTCGCGTAGATCCTTGTCTTTTTTGGATGCTTCTTCTTTTATTTTCGTTTGAAAGTGCAAAATCCAGTGTTTCGCAAATTCTTCATTCAGAGAATTGATCGAAGCATCCTTTGAATTCAAAAAAGATTTAACCTCGACGATAAAGGTTTCACAGGCGGTTTCCGCTCCCTTTTCGCCTTCGGATGTACTGCCCGCACCGTCGGCGACAGCCGCGACGAGTATTTCACCTTCGCCCGCCGCAAAAGTTTCGCAGGCGAATCTGTCCTGACAATTCGTGTCCTGATTTTTATGCGACAGCCCGACCGCCGAAGCGTGGGCGTATCGCCATGTGCCGTTTTTCATCAAACTTCTGACCATCCGTAAGGTTTGTAATCGGGAATCGAAACCGAATCACCGGGCGTCGAACGCGAGACATTTTTGAGTGAAGCCGAAAGCCACAGGAAAAACTCGCGGAAGCGGATGCCGCTCAATTTCATCGGGTCGCGGACGGAAATCTGGCTCAAGATGTCGAAGTTCGCATCGTGCACGCCGAGGGCGAAAAATGAAAAGGATTTGCTTTCCTCGCCGCCGCGGATCGCTTGCGGCAGATGTTTCCAGTTATCGGTCGGTTCGCCGTCGCTCATCAGAAAAATCCACGGCCGGAAAAGTTTGATGCCGTTATCACGTAAGACCTTCTTGCGGTCTTTCAAAAGGACGAGTCCGCGTTCGACCGCTGTGCCGAGCGGCGTGTTGCCGGAGGCTTCGAGCGTCGGAACCTGAAATTCGTCGACGGTCGTAAACTGGTGCATTACGCGGACGGGACCGAATGTCACGACCGCCACTTCTACCCGTTTCATCGCCAGAGAATCGTTGTAAAGTTCGTTTCGAAAGGTTTGTAAACCGCGGTTCAATTCATTGATCGAATCGCCCTGCATCGAAGCGGATGTATCGAGCAGTAAAACACAAGGACAACGCGGTTCGGGGTTTTCGGCAAACTCCGCCGCCGCGAAAGGCTGTTGTTCATCATAATTATATGTGTGGTCGTTCATAATGTTTCTGTGCTCTTTATAATAATAGGTTTTTGGAAAAAGTGGAATATTTATCCTTGTTTTATCAAAGCATTTTTCACAAAAATCAGCATTTGTAAATTTTTTTTGGAAGTGTATCTGCCAAAAAATAAAATATTTACGTAAACGGAAAGTTAAAATTTCAATTTTTTGTTTTTACATTCGAAAATCTTGTGCTATATTCTCTTTCATTATGAGAATCGCTGTCCGCTAATCATACCGCAAAAGTTTTCGGTTCGTTTTGCACTCTTTCCACATTTTTTGCAGAACGGATGTCTCTTGCACGTCTCGTGCGTTTTTTAATTTATTTTATATTTTATATTTAAGGATTTATAGCTATGTCTAATTACGTAGAAACTGCGTCTGTTGAGCAGACGTATGATAACTCGTTTTGGTCAATTTTGGGCGAAGCGATTCGCGGCTCTGACCGCGATTTTACGAAAGGCTCACTCGGCTTGGCGATATTTTTGCTGGCCGTGCCGATGATCCTTGAAATGATTATGGAAAGCGTCTTTGCAGTGGTGGACGTTTTCTTCGTGGCAAGTTTGGGGGCTGACGCCGTTGCCGTCGTCGGCATTACCGAATCCATGATGTTTTTAATTTATGCCGTGGCGATGGGCGTGGCGATCGGAGCGATGGCGACCGTTTCGCGGCGAATCGGTGAAAAGGACCTCGACGGTGCGGCCAAATCCGCAACGCACGCGATCTATATGGGAGCGGGCGTTTCGGTTTTGCTCGGCGTCATCGGAATAATTTTCGCACCGCAGTTTTTAACTCTGCTCGGGGCGGAACCGCAGGTCGTCGCGGAAGGAACGCTCTTTACGCGCTTGATGCTCGGCGGAAATTTCGTCGTCGTATTTTTGTTCCTGCTCAACGCGATCTTTCGCGGAGCCGGCGATGCGGCGATCGCCATGCGGGTGCTGTGGATCGCCAATATCTTAAACTGTATCCTCGATCCGATGTTCATCTTCGGACTTTGGATCTTTCCCGAACTGGGCGTTACCGGAGCGGCCGTCGCCACTTTGATCGGCCGCGGAGTCGGCGTCGGGGTGGGGGCGACCGTAGGCGCCGTAGTCGGCGCCGCGGTTGGGGCGGGTGTCGGCGGCGTGCCGGCGAGTGGCTCGGTCGAGGTGAGGAAGCTGTCGCTCACCCAGGATGTCG
>JBGTRS010000389.1:0-4657 GCA_041940665.1 Pyrinomonadaceae bacterium
CGATGTTCTCCGCATCCCAGGGAGCGAGAAACTGACCTTTTTTGACATTGACGGCTTTTCCCGATTTCGCCGTCTCGACCAAAAGATCGGTCTGGCGGCAGAGAAACGCCGGAATCTGCAAAATATCGGCAACCTCCGCGGTTTTTTCAACCTGCCAGGTTTCGTGAACGTCAGTAATAACGGGGACTCCGATTTCCGCTTTGACTTGTTTCAAGACTTCCAGACCAAAATCCATTCCGCCGCCGCGAAAACTTTCGATCGAACTGCGATTGGCTTTATCAAACGAAGATTTATAGACGACATCAAGACCGACCATCTTGCAAATATCCGTAATCTCCTGTGCCATAAACATTGCGTGCTGTTCATTTTCAACCACACAGGGACCGGCAATGATCGTCAAACGGCCGTCGCCGAACTTTACATTTCCTACTTCAAAAGAATTCATAAGAGTATTTTAGTCAATAAAAAATCAAAACCCAAAAGAAAAAACATCATACCAATGAAGTTCCTAAAATACATCCCTCCAAACCAAAAAAAGCCCGTTAACCATTTGGTTAACGGGTTCAATTGAGGAGATTTCACCCTGTTAAGAAGTAAAAAATCTCCTGATAAAAATCTGATTTAGAAGGTTATGCGGGCACCGAGTTGAATGATTCGGGCTTCGCGTGTATTCGTATACTTTCCGAAAGCGGCATTCGCCAGATTCGTATCTACTGTCGTAAATTGTGTTTTATTCAAAGCGTTGAACGCTTCAAATCTCAATTCGAGCAGATTCGTCTCACTGAATAATCTGGTTTTCTTAACCAGAACCAAATCAAAATTATTGGTCGGATTATTCAAACGATGCTGGTTTCTTCCGGCTGTTCCGCGTCTGAAACCGTTCGGACCGCAAACAGCTGTATTGTTAAATGTTGATCCACAGCTGAATGTCGCAAAAGCACTTGCATTAAATGCCTGACGGTCGTTTGTTTGCGGATCGAGTTGGGTATAGGGATTTCCCAAATCAGCAAAGGTAATCACCCCGCCACCCGTTCCGACCGTATCGGACAGATTTGCAACGCTAAAGACCGTTCCCGATTGGTATGTGTAGATACCGCCGATGCTCCAACCATCAACCAGACGATTTAAGAAGCCGTTCGTGTTCTTGAAGAACGGCAGTTCGTAAATCAAACTTCCGACAAAACGATGCGGAACATCGTCATCGGAAAGGGATCTTCCGAAACTCCGGTCAAGAATGTCCAATCCGTCTCTTTGATCATCGGAATCATTGATTGATTTCGACCAGGTATAGGCAAACTGGAACAATAGGCCGTCATCGCTGTAACGCTTTTGTAAATTAGCCTGAAAAGCATCGTATTGCGAGTTACCCGCCGATACGAGCTGAGCCAATCCGAGAGCGATACTTCGATTCAGACGCCGACTATTCGTATTGCTTGTCGTCGGAGCCGGATATGACGGAGGAGCAGTAAAGTACGTGCCCAGAGCGGGATTGACCTGCTCGGTAGCATATTGTTTTCTGCCTCGGTTGCCGACATAGCTGACACCGAAAACATAGTCTTTCAAAAAGGCTCTTTCCAAAGTCAGATTCCATTGTGTCGTGTATGGAGTTCTGATATTCGGGTCAACCGGTTGCGACATCTGCGACAGTATTGAAGAAATGACAATATCTGCGTTTGATGTGAACGGATTTGTTTGAGCTGTTTGAACACCGTCATAATTCGGGAAAGGATCGGCGGCAAACGGATCAGCCAATGTTCCGCCGTTCGGGAAGAAGAACGCATTCGTTCCGTTGTATCCCGGTGCGGAAAGTTGCTGGAGAGCCGTATCACCGATAACCGCTCCGTAATATATGCCGATGGCCCCGCGTAAAACGGTCTGGTTGTCACCGAGAATTGTACCCAAAAAGCCGTCGTTTCCGCCTTCGAATGAATAGGCAAAACCGGCTCTCGGAGCCCAGTTGTTTTTATCAGGGGCAACCCCGCCTCTCGGAACGGTTCCGCCCAGAATATTATCGGGATCTCCGACAAAGACCAAACCGTTCGGCAAAGTTCCGCCCGCAACTATCCGGCGGCCTTCAAAAGTCAAAGAACCGGCCGCTAACTGCGGAGACGTCGAACCCGGACGATAATAGGCAACGCGATCTAACAGATCTTTCAACGGCGATGTATATTCATAGCGAACACCGTATGAAATCGTCAGTCCCCGCATTGCGTTCCAGTTGTCTTGGGCAAATCCGGCAAATGCCAACTGACGAAAATCACGGCGGCCGGCGGCACCGTATTGAGCCGCGATCGGCGAATTTCCGATCAGAAGATCGGCAAAGTCATCACCCGTCGTATTTCCCTGGAAGAAACCCGAATATGTGAATAATCCCTGATTTACGAAAAGGAAATCCTGATCTCCTTTATATTTGGTAGCATCAACACCGAATTTAATCCGATGCGGACCGACTATCCAACTGAATGAATCCTGGATTTGATAATTTTCGGTGATTCTTCTTTGCGGACCTTGAATCGTATTCCCGAGTTGGAAGCCTCGGTCGAACAATCTAACCACCGGCGGACCTGCAAACGCAGGATTAGCCACGAAATTGGCGGTAAAACCAATCTCAGCCGGCGTCGTTTGATTGACCGGAGCCGTGCTGGGTTGTTTGTTTTTGGAAACACTTACGAGAAGATAATTGACCATATTCGGACTGACCACCCATGTGTACCGGCCGACATGATTTCTCGTTTTGCGGAGATCTTTCGCCCCGAAACCCGGAATCGTCGAACCGCCGAACGCAAACGGATCATCATCGTCTATGTCACTATAGTTAAAAGTGAAATTCAAAATATGATCCTGATTGAAGTTATGGTCAAATCTCATCGTCAGCCAGTTGTTCTTCGTCAACTGATCCGCCCCGACCTGAGCCTGACCGCCGGCATCGCCGGTCGGAATAAACTGTAGATAATATTGAGCGATCGGCGAAAATCTGTTTTGCGGAATTATATTTCCGGGAAACTGATTTCCCGTTGCCGGATCACAGATTCCGAAATTTCCGTCACCCGGACAAACTCGGCCGGATGTCGAATTGCTGAAATTTCCGCTGATTTCGGCAGGCGTCGGCAAACCCGTGATCGTTTGGGTATTTCCGACATTTTGCCAACGTCTTTCAAAATCTACGAAGAAGAAGCTTCGGTCTTTTCCGTCATAGATAAGCGGGCCGCCGCTTCCCGGATTCAAGAAATAGATCGGGCCGCCGATATTGAAGCCGTATTCCTTACGTTCAAACTTGCGGCGAAAATCATCGCCCGGAGAACTTCCCGCCGGCGGAAGGGCTTTATCGAGAAAGCGGGCCGCCGAAAGAAACGTCGGACGATAGAAAAATCTGGCGTTTCCGTGAAACTGGTTGGTTCCCGATTTGGTCACGACATTGATCACACCGCCCGTGTTTCTGCCGAATTCGGCTTCGAAGTTGGATGTTAAAAGACGAAATTCCTGAACGGCATCCGGACGCGGTTGTCCGCCGATCGCTGCACCAACCGCTACTTCGTTGTTGTTTGAGCCGTCCAGCGTTAAATTGTTTTCAACCCCGCGGCTGCCGTTGATGCGAATCCCCGATCCGGAACCGAATGAACCCGATGCATCGGCATCTGCCGGTGCGGCTCCGGGCTGCAGAAGTGCCAGATTCAAAACGTTTCGTCCATTGAGCGGCAAACCTTCGACTCTTTTGTTGTCAACCGTCGTCCCTAATGTTGCCGATTCTCTGTCAATCAATTCTTCGCCGGCCGTAACCGAAACAACGTTGGTTGATCCGCCGACGGTCAAAGCCGCATCAACCGTCAGGTTTCGATTCGGCTCAACTTTGATATTGATTTTTTGAAATTCAGCGAAATTCGGTGCCGAGATCACGAGATTATAGATTGACGGTTCGATCTCGATTAATCTGTAATTTCCGCTGTTATCGGTTTGAACCGTCCGAACCTGGGTTCCTTTTGCCACGTCAACCAAAGTTACCGTCGCATTTGGAACAACCGCACCGCTCGGATCGGTAACCGTTCCGCTGACAGTTCCGCGAACACCCTGGGCAAAGATAACCTGGCCAGCCGCTAATATAACGGCAAAAGCCAACGCCACCCCGCTCAGGCGAATACTCGCCAAAAACTGTAATGCTTTTATTTTATTACTCATAATTTTACCTCTTTTATCGAAAATTAATCCGTAGTGAGTAATTTTTATCTCTTTGAAAAATACTTCTTCAAAATGAAAAAATTACACAAGGGTAAAATCGCAAGTGTTGTTCCCAATGTTTTGATAATAGAGTTTGCGGGTATTTTATTTAGATATTTTAGAAATATTTGAAATGAAAATATTAGAAAGTTTATGGATGTTTTCAAATTGTTTGATTTTTTTTAGAGAAAATTTTGAGAATATTTTGATTTGCCTGAATGAAACTTGTTAGCTTGTTAATGAATTGAAAATACAAGAATCTATTGTTCTGAACGAAAATTTGGACAAAAAAAGTCCCGCCGATTCGCAGGACTTCAAAGTCTTGAATTCTATCCGAAAATTTTAATCTTCACCCAATTTAACAGCCTTTTCTTTCATTTCCAGCGATTCCTTGTTAATCGGTTTATCGCTCGTTACGTCCTCTTTCAAGTTCTCGCTGTTAACG
>JBGTRS010000390.1:0-4632 GCA_041940665.1 Pyrinomonadaceae bacterium
TGAACTCTTGCAGATTATCGCACGGCGTGCAACCTTATTCAAGACTTGCAAACTGAATTTCGGATTATTCCTGATGGGAATGGTATGCGGAATGATCTCCATAATCCCTTCCCCGCTTTTCAATTTGACCGGATTCCAAACCGCGTCTTTTTCATATTTGGTTATCAGAACCATCGAAACCGGCAGAGCTATTTCCGAAGCCTTGCCGCCCAAACTTTCGACGGAATGTTCGAACTGTTCAAATCCGCCGTCCGGGTTTCTTACAGACAGGGACTTCGGAAACGGATGCACAAAACCCTCCGAGTCAATGACGGCGGAATCATCGGATAAGTACTCGGCTCCATTTTTGACAAGTTCCCTTACGATCGTCGTTTTGCCCTGAAAACTTCTGGCCGGCAAAATCAGTGCTTTTCCCTTCCAACCGACTACACCGGCATGTAAAAACACCCTGCCGACGGCATATTCCAAAACGGTCAATTTTATATCTTTTTCCAGATATGCAAAAAAGTTTTCGGCTGAGGTATCCTCGAAAACAACTTCACCGTTCTTAAAAAATTTGAATTTATGACCATTTGTAGTCTCTATAAAATATCTGTGACCGACAGACTCATTTTCAATCAACTTAAAATTTACCGGTATAACCTTTCTAAGTCCTTCCAAGATTTTGTATAAATATTCTTTATGTGAAGAACGGACATCAATTTTTACTCCGAATGACTCAAATTGAAACGAATACGCTTTTTTGTTCAATTTACGTCCGCTTATAACGCTCATTAAAATACTTTGGACTTTTCGATTTTTTTTCTTCAACTTAACAAGTAAGTTACAGTAAAACTAACATTTTAAGAAAATTTCGTCAACGTAATTTTGCTATAAATCAATATCATCAAAACCGTTGTAACAACCACGATCAACGAAATTATAATAATTTCGGAAATCCCGTACTTCAAAATCAAATTTACTCCGAGAATTATTAAAAGAGATAATAATCCGTAAATTTGTGCCACGACGCTGTGCGAAAATTTCTTGATGACCAGTTTTTGGTACAGATGCTGGCGATGTGCCTTCCAGACCTTTTCCTTCTTCCAGAGTCTTTTTAGTAAGGTCACAAATGTATCGAACACAAAGAGCCAGACGAATGTGACCGTTAAAAACGGAATGAATTTCTGAATCCCGACCGGTGTATCCGGATCCGGTATCAAAAAAGGAAAAACCGCAAAGGTGTAGCCTAAAAAAGCACTCCCGACATCGCCCATAAAAATTTTGGCCGGTTGCCAATTATGCATCAAAAATCCCAAAGTTGAAAAAAATATGACCAGACCGAACAGATATAGAAATTCGATATTGAACAGCCAGCCGAAGAGACTCCACCCGATCGAAGCCGTTAAAGCTTGAATCCCGGCAATCCCGTCGATCCCATCCATAAAATTATAGGCATTTATAAGCCAGACGATCCATATCACCGTGAGAGTGCCGCCCATGATTTGACCCAGAAATATTTCTCCGAAATATGGAACATAAACCACCTGCCAAAAACTCATTTGCAAAACGATCAATACGGCGGCGACGATGTGAAATAAAAGTCTCCAAATCGCACCGATCTCAAAAACATCATCAAGCCAGCTGATCAAGACGATCAGTCCCGCTCCCACAATGTATGACCAGACGAACCGTTCGGCGTAATAAATTTGATAGATCGAAAAAAACAAAATGCAGACAAAAGCTATGATGAGTCCGCCCCCTTTGGGTGTCGGTCGCTGGTGCGAACTTCTTTCGTTCGGAATATCCAAAATCTTTTTTCGTATGATCCAGCGCCGAAATACTTCGATCCCTATATACGATATAAAAAAGACCGATATATACAGAACCAGATATTTAATTGTTATTCCAAAAGTCATCAAATCTTTTATCAAAAAAAATTTCACCAAATTCCATCCGGGCAAACTTCAATTTCATTATCAGACGCATTCCCGATCAAACTTCAGAGATGTTGTCTCAAACTGTGATAACCCAGAACGATTTTTGCAACCGTCCGGGAAACATTCTTAAACAGATATTCTCTCGGTGCAACCCAATCCGATCCTTCATTTACGGCTATCCCCAGAGTCCTCACAATCGAATCCGTCTCGATGCCGCTGAGTACATTACTGCCGCATTCTATCGTTTCGGGCCTTTCCGTCACATCTCTGAGCGTGACGTTCGGAATACCGAAAATGGCACATTCTTCCTGGACCGTACCGCTGTCGGTCAAAACCGCATAAGCGTTTTTTTCCAGTTTGACAAATTCAAAAAAGCCGAGCGGTTCCAGTAATTTTATTTCGTCTGTCTCGATCCGTATTTCAAATTCTTTTAATTTTTCAGCCGTTCTGGGATGAACACTGACCAGAAGTTTTTTTCCGTATATCTTTGAGATTTCTTCAAAGGCTTCGAAGATCTTTTTTAGTCTTTCCGGAATGTCCACATTTTCAGCCCGGTGCAGAGTTACTAAAAAATAATCCTTTTTTTCGACTTCAAACTTTTCAAAAACCCCGCTTGCGTCAATCCTTTCTTCAAATTTATCCAAAACTTCCCTGATCGGGTTTCCCGTGACATAGATTCGTTCCCGTTCGATGCCTTCGGCAACCAGATTCTCCATACTTTTTTCGGTGTAGGGCATTAAAATAGAACTGGAATGATCTATGATCCGCCGGTTGACCTCTTCCGGGACACGATTGTCGAAACACCGGTTGCCGGCTTCCAGATGATAAACCGGAATTCCTTTACGGGCAGCCATAATAGCCGTCAAAGCACTGTTCGTATCCCCGAGAATGAGAACCCGGTCAGGCTTATGTTCGCTGAGAACGGTTTCGGTTTTCTCAAAAATCTGCCCGATCTGTTCGCCGAATGATTTGGAACGGATTCCGAAATGTATATCGGGTTTTCTGACTTCCAGGTCCTTTAAAAATATTTCACTCAGCCCTTCCTCAAAATTCTGTCCGGTGTGAACCAAAATCTGTTCGCAGTTTTTATCCAGAACCTTCATAATAAGACTCAACCTGATAATTTCAGGTCGAGTCCCGAATATCGTCATAATTTTCATATCTGTATATTTTAAGAAATTTTATCCGTTTTTCTTATAATCCCGTAGGGAGTCGGATCTTCAAACATTCTCTCGATCATACTCTCCCAGCTTTCCGGTTCAAATCCCGTTTCTGCCCGGAACTTCGAAGAGTCGAGACTCCGGTCAATTCTGACGCTTCCAGCAGGTTCGATTTTTATATCCAAATCCAACCTGGTTTTTATCAGATTTAACAGATCGTATTTACTGATCGGATCGCTCGACAAATGGTATATCCCCTCTAAATCTCTATATTTACTGATAATATCCGATATTATTTCAGCTAAAACTACAGTCGGAAACCCGCTGTAGATGGCTTTCGTAAACCCCTCTATTTTATTTCCTTTCTGACTCAAAAACCATTCGACCAGACTTTTTGTGTTCGAGATTTCCCGGCCGATGATGGAGGTTCTCAAAGTCAGACAATTTTTTCCCGAAACCTCGCCGAAGTTTTTACTTTTACCGTACAGATCAAAGACATCCGATATATCCGTCTCCGTATAATTTCCCTTTTTACCGCTAAACACACAATCTGTACTGAAGGTTATAAACCGGGCATCGAGTTCCCGGGCAATTTCTCCAACCTTGTGCGGAAATATGGAATTTATTTCCAGGGTTTTGACGACATCTTTTGCTTCGGCTTTTTGTTTGATCACCCCGACCGCATTCAGGATCACATCGGGACGCAGATTTTTGACGACCTCACGGTAGTTTTCCTCATCCTGAACATCAACATTTTCAAATACCCGATCTTTTTTCAGATAATGTCCGTCGGGAATTTCTCTGAATTTTCCTCTAAAGGTCGTCCAGACATCAAATTTCTTACCGAGAACCTGCACCAGCTTATGCCCGAGCATCCCGTTTCCGCCAAAGATTAAAATTTTCATTAAGCTTTACATAAACTGTCTGACAGCCGACAGCTAGAATTTACTTTAATAGTCTAAAGACTTGTGTTTTATAGAATTTATACGTATTACCTAAACTATTTTATTAAGCTTTTCTCCAAAACATCCCGGGTGCGGATTTCGATATTTTCAGAAGCCAGCCAATCCACCGCAAATTCTCTGGAGTTTCCTGAAATGGTTTGAAACATTGAATTATCCATCGCGATGCAGTAGGCAAGCGTTTTATTCCAAACCTCCGGATCTGCTAAGGTCAAATCCCAACCGATGCCTTTTGCTTCCAGATCCAGCCAGGGAGTCGTATCGCTGATAATGATCGGACAACCGCAAGCCATTGATTCCAGAAATATATGTCCGAAATTTTCTCCCAAGGTCGGCATTATAAAAAATTGATACCTAAATAAAACTTCAAAAACATCTTCGAACGGAACCGAACCCCTGTATTTTACCTCGATATTGTCTGGTAACCGCTCGATCAAATCTTGACAATAACGCCAGTAGTCCGGTTCTTCGATCGGGCCGTATATATCGATTTTCAGAGTGCCCTCAGCAATTTTCAAATTTTCCAAAAGCCACCCGAAATTTTTTTTTCTCATAAATCTGGAAAGAAAAACCATCTCGGCTTTTCCCTTT
>JBGTRS010000391.1:0-4621 GCA_041940665.1 Pyrinomonadaceae bacterium
ATGCCCGTGGTCAGAGGCGACGATCAGAACGGTCCTGGGCCCCACGCGCGGCAGCAGGTCGGCCACCAGCGCGTCGACGGATCGATTGATTGCGGGAATCCGGTCGGCGAAACGCTCGACGCGGCGGCGGTGCAGGCGACGACGACGGGTGTCGTGCGGGCCAATGAATATGAAGAAACGCCCGTTATTTCGCAAGTTTCGGGAGTCGTTAAAAGCATCAGTATCAATCTCGGACAGTTTGTCAGACGCGGACAAACCGTGGCAATCGTTGCCAGCGAAGAGCTTGCCGATACACAATCGAAATATCTTTCGGTCAAAGCCGAACTCGATGAAGCCGAAAAGCGTTACCGAAGAGCTTTGAATTTAGCGGAGATCAGCGAAGAAGCCCGCAACGAACTGGATAAACAGATCGCCGGTGTCGAAGCCGCTCAGGCAAAACTTGCCGAAGCGAAAAGCCAGTACGAACGTTCAAAAAAATTGGTCGAGATCGGTGCCAAAAGCCGCCGTGAATTGGAAATTGCGACAACCGAACTAAAAACCGCGGAAGCGAATTTAGCGGAAGCGAAAAAACGGCTCGAACGGGCAAAAGAACTTCTGAAAATAAATCCCGCCCGCCGCAACGAGATTGACCAATTTTTGACCGCCGTGCGGAACAAGCAATCGGAAGTCGCCTCTGTCCGAGAAAAACTTCTGGTGTTGGGGCTTTCGCCGCAGAGGGTGAATTCTTTACGATCGCCGAATCAGATAGACGCCAATCTGCCGATTCCTTCGCCCGTCACGGGAACCGTCACGGAACGAACGGCAAACAGCGGCGAAGTCATCTCAATGAACGGCAAACTGGCTCAGATCACAGATCTTTCGACCGTCTGGGTGATCGGTCAGGTTTATGAAAAGGATTTGGGAAAATTAAGGGTTGGAAGCGGTGCGAGCATCACGAGCGAGGCTTATCCGGGCGAACTTTTTCGCGGGAACATAACTTATATTGATCCGGCTTTGGACGAGGAAACGAGAACCGCCAAAGCACGCATCGAACTGGCGAATCCGAATCAGAAACTAAAGATCGGGCAATATGTCAATGTTGCCTACGCCAGTCTCGGCGGTTCGGAGAGAACCGCTCCGCTCGTCCCGAAAGAAGCCGTACAGACGATCGGCAATGAAAAAATAGTTTTTCAGGCGACGGACGATCCGAAAACATTTATCTTGCGTCCCGTCAAATTGGGGCCGGAAAAAGAAAATGCCTATCCGGCGATCGAGGGGATTTTTGTCGGCGATCAGGTTGTTACGGATGGAAGTTTTCTCCTCAGAGCGGAATTTTTAAAGACGAATCAGATCAGTTGACAAAAAAAACGAGCAGAAGAGAAAAATATCTGCTCGTTTCAGAGGAGAGCGAAGATGCGTATCTTCGCCTTGCGTTAGTAACTTAACTCGATTTTGCCGGTTTGTTTTTAATCTTTCTGGCTTTCCCCGAAATTGCGTCAACGCGAACTTCGGTAGATTGGTTTTGCTTGTTTTTGATTACAAAGGCGTAGGTCAATCTGCCGTTTTCCATTATGGATTTTTCGCTTTGAATCTCGCCGTTTAATTTTAAGATAGCGACAAAACGAGCTTGTTCGATGGTAAATTGCGGCGGGATTTCGCCGACCGGTGTGTTGTCGTAATTTCTGTCATTGGAATAATTTACGAAAGCCGTTTGGTCGTTTGAAACGTAAGTTTCCACTGGATAGTTGTTATAAATTTCCGGCGTCTCAACCGCCTCTTCGACATCTACCGATTTTGTCGTTTCAGACGCCGCCGCGATTCCGGCAGTGCTTCTTTCATCAACGCTCAGAACATTGCCGTTGTTGGCGTCAACCTGCACTTCAACCGTGTTTCCCTGCTTATTTTTGATGACGAAAACATAGGTCGTAATATTCTCGTCTTCGTCTTCGATCGTATATTGGTCTTGAACCGTGCCTTCAACCCTTTGCAGGGCGATTTTTCGGGCTTGTTCGACCGTAATTCCCGCCGTTCTTGAAATATTGAAATTTTCCATCTTTGAAATGACTTTTCCAGGGACGACACTCACCGAAACGAGTGAGATCAAAAGCCCGAAAATTATCAACGCATTCTTTTTCATTTCAGATTTCCTCTCTTTTTCCGCATCCGATACAGTTTGGTCGGATCGTATCACGAATATTACACGCTCAAAGATAAATATAGGATAAATTTTTTTTTGCAAAAAATAAATGTTTATTTTTTGGACAGATAAGCGGAAAAAACGGTGGCGGTTTCATCGGATTTGATTAGATCGAGTTTGCCTTTATGAACCCGGGCGATCCAGGTTCCGATTGAAAGTCCGAGTCCCGCACCCGTTCCGAGTTCGTAATCGTCCTTGTGGGAACGGGCTTTATCGGCCCGGTAAAATCGCTCGAAAATTTTAGCTTTTTCGACGTCAGGGATGGGCACTCCCGTATTGGCTACTTTTATTTCATAATATGAATTGTTTTCAATACATTCGATCGAAACTTCGCCGCCCGGATTGGTGTATTTGATGGCGTTATCGAGCAGGATGATGATCAGACGTCTGACGAGCGTTTCGTCGCCTTCGATGATCAGGTTTTCATCCGTTTGATGTTCGAGTTTGAGGTCTTTATCGGCAACCAGCGTCCGCACGGCCCGGGCCGCCTCGTTGATGAGTTCATCCAGATAAAATGTCGTAATGTGCAGACGAAATTGTCCGGCGTCGGCCCGGGCGAGCGTGAAAAGATCTTCGACGATATGCGAAAGCCGGACGCCTTCCTGCCTGATGACTTCCAGAGATTCGCGGTATTCCTCCTCGGTGCGGGTTTCCTTCTGGAGAGAAACTTCCGCTTCGCCCCGCATAATCGCCAGAGGTGTGCGGAGTTCGTGCGAAGCGTCGGCCATAAAGCGTCTCTGCTGTTCAAAAGATGTCTCCAGACGGGTCAGCATCTGGTTGAAAATTTCGGCTAAATTTTCCAGTTCATCGCGTTTTTTGCCCGTCGGCAGGCGTTCGCTTAAATTTCGCGAAGTGATCAGCGAAGCCTTTTCGCCCATCTTGCGGACGGGTTCCAGACTCTTTCGTGCCAGGTAATAACCGCCGATAGCGGATAAAAGCAGTGCGAGCGGAATGCCGGCGAGAAAGATGAATCTGATATTGGCAAGGAGTTCGGTTTGATTGGTCAGAGGCCGGAGTGTGGCGATGTAGATGTCTTTTCCGTGGATGACTTCTTTTTCGCCGAACACCCGTATATTGGTTCTGTTTTCAAACAGAAATGTTTCGAGCGTATGCGGATTTTGAAAAAGCCGGTTCAGAACGGCTTGCGGAATTTCTTCGGAGGCGATATTAAAGGTCGGAAATTTTAACCTCGTATCTTTTTGCAGTCGCGGACTCGTGGCGATCAGGTTTTTATCCTTATCATAAACCGCAAAAACTATGTATTGAAACCGGAAATCTTCGAGCGTCTGCCGGATTATCCCGTCATCGGCATCGGGATTATTATTTAATCTGGTCGTCAGGGCATCGCTCGCATCTTCGAGCGAATCATCGGCAAGTTGTTTGACGGTTTGCTCGATCAGAAAATAAAAAAGCAGAGCGAACACGATCAGCACCAACGCCAAAACGGCTGAATACCAGAGCGTTAATTTAATTCTCAGTGAACTAAACATATAAGACAGATGCCGGATTTTAGTTTTTAGATTTTAGTATGTTTTTCCGCCAATGCCTAACGTCTGCTGTCGCAAATTCTGTTTTCAGACTTCCAGAATATAGCCCGCTCCGCGTCTTGTTTTCAGAGAAGGCGAACTGGTGTTTTCGTGGAGTTTTTGCCGCAGGCGGTTGACATAGACTTCGATCAGATTCGAGAAAGGATCAAAATTTTCGTTCCAGACATGCTCGGAAATCTCTTCGCGTCCGATGACGCGGTTCGTGTTGCGGGCGAAATACTGAAGCAGAGAATATTCCTTGGTCGTCAGAGTTATCGGATGGCCTTTGGCCTTGGCGGTTTGCGAACGGGTGTCAATTTCGAGATCGCCGATGGAGATCGTGACGGGAAGCATCTCGCCGCGGGGTCTTCGCAATAATGCCCGAAGCCGTGCGAGCAGTTCGCCGAATTCGAAGGGTTTCGTCAGATAATCGTCCGCTCCCGTATCGAGTCCCTGAATGCGGTCTTCAACCGTATCGCGGGCTGTCAGCATCAGGATCGGAATGTTGTTTCCTTTTTCGCGGAGTTCTCCGCAGACTTCAAAACCGTCTTTGCCGGGAATCATTATGTCGAGAATAACGAGGTCATATATGTTTACGTCGAGTTGGTAGAGGGCGTCTTCGCCGTTCTCGACAACATCAACGGCGTAAGCATTTTCTTTTAAACCCTTTTGAATGAAACGGGCAATTCTCCGATCATCTTCTACTAATAAAATACGCATTTTGTGAAAACCTTTATTAAAGAATAACATTTGCAAAAAAATTATATCTTTAGAAAGATAAATAAAAGATAAATTTTTTTGTAAAGGGTAAATAATAAACAGTTATTTGTGATTTTATCATACGGTTTTATGAAGGCATTACGGTTCGAGAACAATAAATTAAATCTGGCGGAAGTTGAAAAACCGCATCGGGAAAATG
>JBGTRS010000392.1:0-4612 GCA_041940665.1 Pyrinomonadaceae bacterium
CTTGTAAAAAGAACTGCAGAACTAAAGCAACAGACGCTTGAAGATCTCTTTGGGTGGCAAATAGTTTGGATTGAGCAAGCGCTTTTTGAATAGCAAGAGGATAAAATGGGATTTGTGAAGAAGCTGTTGGGGCTGGATATGGCGGAATTGCCAAAGCCCAGAGCGTCGGGTCATTGAGCGGAGCTTTGACATTTTGAGCCGCGGTATATTCGGCAATGCGGAAAAAGATCGCCATCAAAAGCGTCTGCACGACGACGATAAAACCGAATAGTGCAAAAGTTTTTTCTTCAGAAAGAGAAAGTCTCGGAACATAACCGCGATGCTGGATGAATTTCCAGGCGATCCAGAAAAGTGCCGTGATCAATGCCAGTAAACCGAAAAAACGGTTTAGCTGTCGGGATGTTTGGCTGTAATTACGAATTGCCGAGATTTGCGATAAAACCGTTTCGGTGATCGTATCGCCTTCGCGAACGATCGTTTGCCCGCGTTTAAGCGTAATCTTTATCGGCTCGTAATTTTTGGCAAAATCCTCACGCAATTTGTTCGTGGCGGCACTGTCATAAACAACATTTGCCTGGATCAAAGGCGATAGTGCTTTATTGAATGCTTCAACTTCTTTTTGCGAAAGACTGTTTATTTCACTCAGCCGTTCATTTAATTTTTTTCTCGCTTCGGTAAGTGTAATCCAGGTGCTTTCAGGGCTTGTAACAACTTTTTGGTCATTTGGCTGTTTGGGATCGTTAAGAGTTATTTCCGTTTGTAAATAGGGCTGGTCTTTATCATCATAAATCGAACCTTCCGAACTTTGGCGTAACGCCCTGGTTATTGCGTCGATTTCATTGCCGCTAAAACGTCTGGAGGTAAATATTCGGCCAAGTTCTTCACCGCCCTGACCCGTCCATTTTACGTTGGGTTCGGAGTCTGAATTTGCATCACTTTCGTTCGAATCATTTTGCAGTTTTACCCAATCATCCGTAAAACTTCGGACGGCTTCTTCCGAAGTATTTGGTTGAACTTTAAAGATAGAACGAATGCCTTGTTGGGCTGACTGCATTTCTTTTTTTGTTCGTTCCTTATCAATTTCAGTAATATCGGCAGGTGAGATGATACTTTCGCGGGCAATATCGCCGAGCTTATAATCGATCGGAGCCGGCCGCCAGAAAGGGTTGTTGATCAAAAGCGTTGTTATGAGCGAAATAACGGCAAAACCGATCCAGAACTTTTGTCCCAAAGTCAATTTTTCAAAAGGACGTTTCAAATAATCGAGTAATTTTCTGCGGAATTTGTCTAATTGCGTTTTTGCGTCTATTGGCTTTTTACTCATAAAATCCTCAACTTTGATGACAAACTTCGTCTAAATAGTTTGAAAAAAACATTAAATTGTAACTAAACCGAATGGTATGCGAAATGATTTAAGTCTTTTGCCAGAATTTCTCCGACTCTTTCTACCAGGGGATTCAAAGTTTTCGGTCGGATTGCCGAAACGACCATACTTTCCCGACCCTGATCAAATTCAATCTGTCTCTGCAAAGCTTTGATCGAATCTTTTTTGAGCAGATCCGATTTGTTCAAGGCAATAAAACTCGGAATATCTTTCAAATCAAGTTCGGTCAGAATTTTATCAACCGATTCGATCTGCTGTATGGCTCGCGGATTTGAAGCATCAACGACGTGGATCAGGAGATCACTGTCACTGATTTCTTCCAAGGTTGCCCGAAAGGCCGCAACCAGAGTTTCCGGCAGATCGCGGATAAATCCGACCGTGTCGTTGATGATGACTTCCTGTTCATAGGGAAGCCGCAAACGTCTCGACGTCGGATCGAGCGTCGCGAACATTTTGCTTTCGGCGTAGACTTTGCTATCGGTTAAGGTGTTGAGCAAAGTGGATTTACCGGCGTTCGTGTAACCGACTAATGAAATGATCGGAATCGAGCTGTTCAAACGCCCTTTCCGTCTTTCTTTGCGTTGCTTACGTAATTTTTTGACCTGTTTTTCAAGGTCTGAAATTTTATTACGGACCCGCCGCCGGTCGGTTTCGAGTTTTGTTTCACCCGGACCGCGTCCGCCGATGCCGCCCATTAAACGCGAAAACGCCGAATTTTGTCCCATCACGAGCCGCGGCAGTAGGTATTTTAGCTGAGCGAGTTCGACCTGCAATTTTCCTTCGCGGGAATTGGCACGTTGGGCAAAAATATCGAGAATCAGTTGCGGGCGATCGATAACTTTGAGATCGGTTGCTTCCGATAGCGAACGCACCTGAGCGGGACTCAATTCGCGGTCGAAGATGATCAGATCGGCTCCGAGTTGCATTGCCCGGATCAGTAATTCATTTAACTTTCCGCTGCCGAGAACGGTTTTCGGATGGATCTGGGTTCGCCGTTGGACGATTTTGTCCAAAACCACAACGTTGGCCGAAAGTGCCAGTTCTTCGAGTTCAGCGAGCGATTCTTCCGCCGTCGAGATCGGGTTGGTGGTCACCGAAACGAGGATAACACGATCCCGATTTGACTGTTTTCGTTGAGTGATCTGACGATTTCTCGCCATTTCCGTTTCCAGCGAATTGATCAGCGAAATAAAATCAACATCGAGTTGCGAAGGAATTTTCGGCTCTAGGAACTGATACGGTAAAGTTTGAGTTTGAATATTTCCGTCATCCGCTTTGGTCGGCAAAAGATGTGCCGCGTGGACGAGATTAGGTAAACCCGTTTCTTCATCAACCTGGATAGCCGCCATCAGATCGAGCCGCAGTAGTGCCAGATCGGTCAGATCGTCCTGGTTAAGGGATTCACCGAGCAGATGGGTATGGACGCACCGCAGACCGCGAAATCTTCCGGTGGCCGCCCGAACACGCTTAAAATCGGGCATTTCGATCTGTTTGGCATCGCCGACCATAACATATTCAACCTTGCCCTTACGGTTGATGAGAACGCCGATCTGTCTGCCCGTCTCGAATGAAATTTCAGATAGTTGTCTGGCTAATTCGTTTGAAACGATCTTTTCAGGCGGAACTTTCCTCGTTGAAAGTCTTTCGATCCGCTTTAACTGATTATGTTTCAAACCCTGTGTCCAGCCGTGAACATTTCGAATAATATATATCCTCCAATTGCTCTTTATTATATCACAGAGAAATTCATATATCGGAACTATAAAAATGATGTCAAATTGCTTAGACTGTGCTTGGCGTCGTAAAATAACAGTTTTAGTTGGAGAAAATAATGAACAAAGCAGGCAAAATTTTGTCGGTCAATCCAAAATACGCAATTACGGGCGGAGAGGTTTTGATAAATTGCGAGGGCTTAAAATTAGAACACGCCGAAACCTTCAAATGTCTTTTTAATGAAACCGAAGCCAGAATAATCGGAGCTTCATCGAGCAAAGTTTTAGCGATCGTTCCCGATGATCTGGATGCTTCGGAAGTAAAGATCAGTTTTGAAAATGACGGCGAAAAAAGCGAAGCATTTCAAATTACCATCGGTAAAAAATTAGCCGATGATCTTCATCTGGTGGCCAACCCGGCAATTGATCCGAAGGATGATTCGATCATTTTAACCCGTTCAGGCACGAGAGGACAGCAATTTCCCGTCACACTTTTTCGTCTGGAAACGGACGGATTCCTGAATGAGATGTCCGCCGAAGTTATGAATCCGACCGGATTGGCTTTTAATCAAAAAGGGAAGCTGTTTATTACAAACCGGGCTGACGGGGAAGTTTTTCAACTCAATAGCGACAGCGAAGCCGTTACGATCGAATCCGATTTAGGAGTCGCCACGGGAATCGCTTTCGATACGGACGGAAATATGTTTGTCGGCGACCGGAGCGGAAATATCTTCAAAATTTCCGAAATGGGAAATCGGGAATCCTGGGCGGTTCTTGAACCATCCGTTTCGGCATATCATCTGGCCTTCGGGTTGGACGGTAATTTGTTCGTAACTGCTCCGGGGTTATGCAGTTTTGACTCGGTTTTTCGTCTCGATAAGGACGGATTGGATACAGTTTTTTATAAAGGTTTGGGCCGACCGCAAGGACTGGCTTTTGACAATGAGGGAAATTTATATGTGGCCGCCTGTTTGAAAGGAAGACACGGAATTGTCAAAATTTCCGAAAACGGAGAAAAAGCCGAAATTTTTGTTGCCGGAAACGGCATCGTCGGGCTATGTTTCAGCCGCAAAGGAGAAATGATCGTCGCCGCCGGCAATTCGGTTTACAGTTTGCCTTTGGGTATTCAAGGAATTTTACTAAATTAATAAGCCTTCGCAAAAACAACTCTTTTGGCCGAATCATTTCCCGTATAAACGCATTTTCCGGACATTTCAACGGAATTTAGAGGGATACAGCGGATCGTCGCCTTGGTTTCCTGTTTGATCTTTTCTTCCGTTTCCGAAGTTCCGTCCCAATGGGCCATAACAAAACCGCCCTTTTCGATCTGTTCCTTAAATTCTTCCCAGGTTTCGACAATAAAGGTGTTATCTTCACGAAAATTCAAGGCTTTGTCGTAGATATTTTGCTGAATCTCATCAAGAAGGTTTTCAATATGGTCGGCGATTCCTTCAAACGAACGCGATTCCTTGGTCAAAGTATCGCGGCGGGCGATCTCGATCGTTCCGTTTTCAAG
>JBGTRS010000393.1:0-4603 GCA_041940665.1 Pyrinomonadaceae bacterium
AAAACCCCATATATATGAAATATTTTGATGTTGTTGAATTTCTTTAATTATTTCGATATGATTAAATTATAAAAGGAAAATAAAAATTAAATAATTTGAGATTTAAGTCCGTAACGGCTCTTTAGTTGTTACGGGTTTTTTGTTTTTAAATCGAAAAACAATAAAATCTTTAAGTATGAAGACGATCGAAGTTCAATCTACAAAACGCGAAGAGTTGATCGAAATAACCCGTGAAGTTTCCGAACATCTGCCCGCCACGGGCGAAGGCATCGTTGTGCTTTTTACACAGCACACGACCTGCGGCCTGACGATCAATGAAAATGCCGACCCGGATGTCCAACACGATATTTTACTTTTCCTGCGAGAACTTATTCCGCAGTATTACGAAGGCTTCCGCCATTTTGAACATAATTCCGACGCGCATATCAAATCATCTCTGATGGGGTCGAGCGTGACCATCCCGTTTGAAAACGGCCGATTGCTTTTGGGCAGATGGCAGGGAATTTATCTCTGTGAATTTGACGGAGCGAGAACACGGAAGGTTTTGGTGAAAGTTATTTCTTGAACAATGGCCACCAGCTGAAGCTGGTGGCAATTTATAATTTCCTAATTTCTCTTTCGCGGAAAAACCAGAATTGCATCGCTTACCCGTCTTTCGCCTTCTTTATCCGAAGGTTTGTTGACGATCTTGCCGCCCATGAACATCGTCGTTGAACCGCCGCCGTCCAGATTCATCGCATCGGTCGCACCGAGTTCGAGCAGAATCTCTGCCAAATTCGGCAAATCGATCCCGGCACTTTCCTCGCTTCGGCCGTCAACCGTTATCATCAAAAACTTTCCGTCCTTTAATTTCGCCACAGCCGTTCGCGGATGGCGTGTTTCGACAAAGGCCTTCGACGATTTTTCCTGTTCCCAGGTGATTTCGATTTTGCCGTCTTTGATGAGTTGCGGAACTCCGCCGACGATATCTTCCGTTTTTGGAAAAAGGTTAAAAGTAGGAATTTCGGTAAATCGTTTGGAACTATCCAACGGGTCGTAGCTGGTAATTTGTAATTCCCAAATTTTTGTTCCGATTTTGCAGTTTTTTACTTCATCGTGATATTTTCCGCTTGCCGATAAAACAAAGCCGTTCGGCGGAATCGGAGTGCTTCCTTTTCCGTCAATAATCTGCGTGACTTTTCGTTTTTGAAAAACGATTTCTAATCCATTTTGATTTGTTAAAGTCGTGCGATGAAATTCAGGTGTATAAAGAATAAGGTCATTTTCTTTTCGTTCGCGATTAATCCCTGTAATCCTAGAGCCGCAAGTATTGAATTTGTAATCTAAAATAGCCCAAGTCGTTAAATGAAAAAAATTTACTTCCGTTTTATCAGCTTTATTGTTGATAAAAAGTGCGATTCGATTGTTTTGGCTTTCACTCCAAATTTTTCCGTCAATCATCAAAACGCCAGCCGCATCGCCTGCAAAAATGCTTCTGTCGAGTCTGAAAAATCCGGCGTTGATCGCCGCCAACGCACCGTATCGCGTGGCCATCGAAGAAACCGTTTCCGTGCCGATCGCCGCATCCAACGCGTGGACGACATCGAGGCGAACCTTTGTCAGATCAAGCCGCAAAAGATTTATTTTAACGGGCTTGTTTTCAATCGTGCGGGTCATCTCGGCATATTCGATGCCGTCCCGGACGGTTTTAAAATCCTGGGCGTTGATCGAAAAGCAAAGAAAAATCGTCCACAGGTAAACACAGATTGACACGGATATTTTTTTCATAACATTCAGGTTTTGCATTCTTAGATCGTAAAACGTAAGAATATAATATGGAACAAATTAGCGAACGAGTTCAACTTCTCAACGACAAGGAAGAAAACAAAAAGGCGAAATATGTAATGTATTGGATGCAGATGTATAAACGGACGCACGATAATCACGCTCTTAAATTCGCCGTCGAAAAAGCCAATGAACTCGATCTGCCGCTCGTCGTTTATGAAGGTTTGAAATTTTATTACCCGTGGGCTTCAGACAGAATCCATACATTTATCCTCGAAGGCGTTGAGGAAAAGCGTCAAAGTTTTGAAAAGATCGGTGCGACATATATTTTCTATCTGCAAAAGGATGATTCGTCGCCGAAGCAAACCGTCAAGAAAATCGCGAAAGATGCCGCACTCGTCGTCACCGACGATTTTCCGTGTTTTATCATCCCCGAACACAATCAGGCGATCGTCGAAAAAGCTGACATTCCGGTTTATGCAGTTGATTCCAACGGGATAATTCCGATGTCGAAATTTGAAAAGGAAAATTACGCCGCTTATACGATCCGCCCGAAGATCGAAAAGATACTCGATGAATATCTCGTTCCGTTTGAAAACGTCAAACTCAAAAACAAAAAAACGGACATCAAGGTCGAATGTCCCGATACAAAAGTTACCAAAAAAAACATCGAAAAATTGGTGGCGGAATGCGACATCGATCATTCGGTCAAACCTTCGCCAATTTACAAAGGCGGCACGAAAAACGGCCGGAAACGCTTAAAGAAATTTATCAAGGAGATTTTGCCGAACTATCACGAAACGCGAAACAAACCCGCAATTGACGGTTCATCGCGTCTCTCGTCTTACTTGCATTTCGGTTTTTTGTCGGCTTTGGAGATCGCACTGGCGGTCAAAGATGCGGATGCTCCCGATGAAGCGAAAGACGAGTATCTGGAAGAACTCATCGTCCGCCGCGAACTTGCCTACAACTTTACGAATTTCAATGAAAATTACGCCTCGCTCGACGCTCTGCCCGATTGGGTGCAGGAAACGATGCGGGAACACGTCTCGGATGAACGCGAGAAAATCTATTCACTCGAAGAACTTGAAAATTGCGAAACTTACGACGAACTCTGGAACGCGACGCAACGCGAGATGAACGAGACGGGCGAAGTCCATAACTACGTCCGGATGCTCTGGGGCAAACTCGTCATCCAATGGACGAAAAATTACGAGGAAGCCTTTCAGATTCTCGAACATCTCAACAACAAATATTGCCTCGATGGCAGAAATCCGAACTCTTACGCCGGAATTTTATGGTGTTTCGGCAAACACGACCGCCCCTGGAAAGAACGCGAGATATTCGGCAAGATGCGTTATATGACTTCGAACTCGACGGGCAAAAAATTCGATTCCAAAAAATATATCGAATGGACAAAGAGTTTGGAGGACGATCCGAAACTGCCGCCGATGTTTGAAGAAAAGGATTAAAATAAAAGTAATGGTTTGATAATTTGCCGTCTGCTGACGGTGTTTGAAAAAATAAAGCCGTAAATAAAGTTTCTCCGTTTATTGGCGGTGAAACCGCTCTGATAAGGTAGCCAGATGCGAAGCGTCTGGAAATGTTAAATTGAAGGTTCCCGCATTGAAGATGCGGTCATAAAATCTGCCTTATTGGTGCGGCATCACCGCACGAAATCTGTTTCATATAAACCAGACGTTGCACGTCTGGCTACCATATTAAGGCAGTTTCACCGCTAAAAAAAAGGAGAAATTTAATACGGTATTTATCTTTCAAAGACCATCAGCAGACGGCATTTTATATTTTTTCAATCAGCTGTAACTTCAGTTCACTACCCCAGAAAAAAAACTATTCAATCCACAATACAACGGGTTCATCTTCTAAACGGCGAATGTTTATGTAACGCCCGACGACCTGAGTTTTATCCTTATTTTCAGGTTTTATTTCATCTTTAACTTCGTCCAAATTGCTAATCCAACCGGGTTGGGGATCATTCGGTTGTAATTGGTCTTCTTCAAATTCGATAGTTACTTCATTTTGTAAATCAAGCGGTTTGAGTTGAAGTTGATTGAAGGCAAAAATTCCTGTAAAGATTCCAAAAAACGAGGCAAAAACTGCCGTTGCGACATACGAAACTTTTCTTTTTAATTTTTGCCAGCCGACCGGACAATCTTTGGTCAAAACCGTCCCGTCCGTGCGGCGATAAAATTTAACACAAACTCTGCCTTCGGAATTGATCAGGAAATTTTCGGCTTCCCGGCGGGTCATATCGGAAAGATTATAGACATTCAATTTGCATTCGGCACAGAACCTTTTGCGTTCGTCGCCGTACATTTCGTTCCAATCGGCCGGACACGGACTGGCGATCTTGATTCTATCGAGCGGATTCGTGAATTTTTGCATAATAAAACTCCTTTTTTATTTTTACGCAAAATTTTAAAATCTTATAAATGCTAATAAAACCTTTAGATTAGGAAACAATCTAATGCTAATAAGAATCAAAATAAGAATCACCTGAAAAAGAAATTGAAGGCGGCCGCTGCATGACCGACCTGCGCGATCTGGTGTCCGCGCCGGAAATCCTTCTGGCTCCTGGCGTCTATGATGCCCTGACCGCCCATATGGCCGAGCGGGCCGGGTTCCGGAGCGTATACCTGTCCGGTGGGGCCCTTTCGGCCTCGCTCGGCATGCCCGACGTGGGCCTGGTCACGCTCAGCGAATTCGTCGAACACGCTCGGGCGATCGCGGCCGCCACCACGCTGCCGCTCGTCTGTGACGCCGACACGGGGTTCGGAGAGGCGGTCAACGCGGGGCGGGCGGTCGCGATGTTCGAGTC
>JBGTRS010000394.1:0-4589 GCA_041940665.1 Pyrinomonadaceae bacterium
ACTGTGTATGAACTAAAGATATTTCCTTCCTCATCGCCTAGTTCCACGTCATACCCTCCTTTAATATTGCTATGGAAAGGTATTGGGATCTCTAGCCCATTTCCTTCTAGGGTCACATAGGCATCTTCCGGGTAAAAATCAGATCTGGCCGAGGTCGAAGACACGAGATTTTCGTGTGTTACGGCCACCCCTTTCGGTTTCCCCGTACTGCCCGAAGTGTAAATAACGTAGGCCAGGTCTTCTTTGCTGACAGCTTTTTTCAAAACCGGCTCCTCGCCCGGCGAGCTTTCCGCCGAAGAGATAATGTCCTCGATCAATTCGGCCCGGACATTCCATCCGGGCATCTTTTCCGCCTGATCTCTTTGGGTTAAAACGAGTGGACTACCTGAATTTTCGAGAATATATTCGATCCGCTCAACCGGATAAGCGGCATCGATCGGCAGATACGAAAAACCCGCTTTCAATATGCCGAAAATCCCGATGATCATTTCAAGCGAAGATTCGACAAACAAACCGACCGGATTTTTTCGGTCCAGATTTTGTGCAAGCAGGTAGTTGGCAACGGAATTAGCCCGCTCATTCAGTTCGCCGTAGGTCAGAGATGCGTTTTGAAATGAAACGGCTTTTTTTCCGGGGTCTGCGTCAACCTGATTTTTGAAAAGTTCGATGATGTTTTCCGCTCTTATATCGGTTTTTGTTTCGTTCCATTGATCGAAAAGAGCGTTTTCCGTATCGCTGATCAGAGGTAATTCCGAGATCTTCCGGTCGGGATTTTCGGTTATTGCCTCAAGCAAATTCTCAAAATGCACCTGCATCCGCCCGATCGTCCGTTCATCGAACAGGTCTTTTGAATATTCGAAGATCCCGCTGATCGAATCTTTTTCATCGGAGATGTAAAGCGTCAGGTCGAACTTTGTGACGCCCAGGTCTAACGGTGCGTGTTCAAGCCTCAGGTCTTCGCCGAAAGAGGGCAGTTTCGATGTTTCGTGATAGATGAACATTACCTGAAAGATCGGATTGTAATTTAAGAATCTTTCCGGCTTGAGTGTTTTTACAAGCATCTCGAACGGCATGTTTTTATGAGTAAATGCCTCCCGGGTCGTCTGTTTGACCTGTTCTAAAAGCTCTGAAAAGGCCGGGTCTTCCGACAGATCGGAACGCAGAACCAGCGTGTCATCGAAAAATCCGATCAGACCTTCGAGTTCAAAGCGATCCCGGTTGGTAAACGGCGAACCGACCAGAATATCCGTTTTATTCGCGTAGCGTTTGAGTAAAACTTTATATGCCGTTAAGAGCAGAACATAGAGCGTCGTATTTTGCTTTTTGGCGAGTTCTCTCAAACTGGCGGTCAGTTCGGCGGAAAACTTCCGGGTTGAATAAGCACCGCGAAAGGTCGGGCGGGCGGGTCTCGGAAAATCGGCCGGCAGATTGAGCAGTTCCAAACTGTTTTTCAGTTTTTCTTTCCAGTAAGATAAAGCCTCTTCGTCGGCCGTCTGTTTGTTTTGCCGGTACGCATAGTCGGCATATTGGATTTCGAGAGGTTCGAATGCAAATGTGTCGTCTTTTTTTAAGGCCTGATAGATTTCGGCTACTTCTGAGAGCAGAACGCCCATTGACCATTTATCAAAGATAATGTGGTGCATCGTCAGCACGACCAGAAAATCTTCTCTGCCAAGTCGAAAGACCGTGATTCTCGTCAAGGCTCCATCGCTCAGATCAAAAGGTTTTCGGGCCTGTTCGACGGCAATTTGCCGGGCTTTTTCAAACCGCCCCTTTTCCGGCAGATCCCGCAGATCGAAGCGGGAAACTTCGAAATCCGGCGAATCTTTTATGTATTGAACGGTCCGGCCGTCTTTGATGGTGAAATTCGTCCGTAAAATCTCGTGTTTCCGGGCAGTAATTTCAAAGCTTTCGATAAATTTACCGACATCCAAATTTCCCTTGAATCTGTACGCATCGGCATAATTATAAAAAGGATTTTCGGGATATAGCTGTTGCAGGAACAAAAGTCTCTGCTGTCCGTAGGAGAGCGGAACCAAAACGCCTTCGGGCCGCGGGCTTAATCCGCCGGCCGGCTCCTCCGGGCTTTTTTCACGATTCAGCCATCTGTCGAGCAGAGAATCTTTTTTCAATTGTTTTGAACTTCCGCCTGTTTGCATAAAAAATTTAGATCAACCCGAAGGCCCTTAAGATATATCCGCCGATGGGTAGATTCACATCAAACGCGCGTTCGATAAACCAATAGAGCGAGATCAGGATCAGAAAGACCGAACCGAACAGCAAGATCTTCGGATATAGAAAGGTTTTGCGTAAGAAAAATAAGATCGGAAAAATCAGGATAATGATCGCCAATTGTCCGAGTTCGACGCCGAGGTTAAAACCGAGCAGAGTCCACACCAGAAAATCCCCGCCGAACCCTTTTTCCGCCAGAACTCCGGCAAACCCGAAACCGTGAAAGAGTCCGAAGATAAAAGCGATCATCCATTCCTTGCCGATCACCAGCGGGCGTATGTTATGAACCGCGGCCAGCGCTATTGAAATGGCGATAACCGATTCGACGAGTCTCGACGGAAGGGTGATGATCTCCAGCGATGCCAGACTTAATGTGATCGTATGGGCGATCGTAAAGCAGGTGACGATCTTGACGACATTGATCAAGGCCGGCTTGAATTTTTCAACCGGTTTCCAGAAGCCTTTCTGCTCGGGTTCGACCGGAAGATCATCTTCCGAACGAGCCATCAGAACCGAAGGCAAAAGCAGCGCGAATAAAAATAATATGTGATCGAATCCGATCCAGATGTGCCAGACACCGAGTCTGATCATTGCCAGAAAACCGACGATGATCGAATCGGACTTTGTCGTCGGAAGTTCCTGTTCGGTGTTGCTCGCCGAAAAATACAGCGCCGGGATCGCTTCGTTTTGATGGATTCCGGCCTTCCAATCGTAGGCGATGACCAGCAGTCCCTGATGATCCGGAATCTTTTCAAACCCGGCCTCATACCGCACATCCAGTTTTTCGGGAATTTCCCTGAAGTTCTCAAACTCAAAACCCAACTGGACATAATCGCCGAGTTCGCCGCCCTTTAAAATATCGTGACCGGTAAAGCGTATCTTATACTGACCGTGTTCTTTTGAAGCAAAGGAAGATTTTTCGAGAAAATACTCGCGGATCTGCGGCAGATGAGCGGTTACATCCTCTTTGCTCAAACCGCGTTTCAGATCCAAACCCAGAACCTTATTCAGATCATCGGTGGTCATTTCATAGACGCCGCTCAGCGAATTTTCGTGAAAACGCAGAAACACATAGCTCTGATTCGGAGCATGGGCATAAATGAGATTGGCAAAGATAAACAGCAGCACTACTGCCAACAAAACCGAAACATTTTTTTTACATAAATACATAGCGAACTAATTTAGATTGTTAAAATAATTTTTAGCTGATCTTATGTGATTTAAACCGTTGCCGATCAAACGCCTTTATTTCGGGTTGAAAGTTAGAAATCCTCATAATGCTGCCGTAACAATAATCAGCTTTGGCTTTTTTGGTTTGATTTTCCCGGTAATTAAACTGCGAACGATGATGATCAATTTCCAGACAAATCGTTGAATCAGAGTCTTCAGCCGATCCTTTAATATCAGCATCCAGATGATCGGAGAACTCCGGCGGAATCTCTGCCAAATAACTTTTACCGGAAACTTCAAGCAGTTCAATTGTTTCCAGCGGAAATTCGGGCTCGGAAAATTCCGTATTACCGTATATAAAAGCTTTCGTAAGCATATCGAGCTCGAATAAAAATTTTGCATTCTTATCCGTCCACCAATCCTGGGCAGACACAAATGCATACAACAGCCGGTCAAATTCATAACGCTTTTCGTGCAAAACCAGATGATAGGTCAAAGGATAATTTGTTATATCGTAAAATGCCGCATCTTCGATGGATCTTAGACAAAACTGCGTAAAAGAATTCTCCTCATTTCGCTGACAAAATTCTATAAATTTCGTATAGAAGCTTTTGAATGATTCGATACCGGAATTATGCAGATAATAACCGAGCCGATGAATCGAGCGGGTATTGAACAACGCCAGCACCATATAAATAAACCACATTCCGTCCTTGAACTCTTCCGTTGAAATATCGGCAGTCCCGACGATCAGATCGGCTTCGGAAGTTCCGTCCGTAACCTTTCGGGTAACTAATTTGTGCAGATCTCTTTGCTGATAAAGCGGTGTGTTTAGCAAAAGCAGATGCGGATATATAACCAGCACCGATGCTTTCAGCTCAAACAGACTTTCTATCCCCTTTTTGAACGAAGAAAGAGTTTCGCCCGGAAGCGGAAACATCAGTTCGATAAAAGAACTGATGCCGCGTTCATTAAGATCTTCCTGTAGTTCCTCATAGGCACTTAAACGTATGTTTTTTCGATCAATATAATCCAGACTCGTTTCATCCAAAGTCTGCATAGAGATCGGCTGGGCGTTGAGCAAACCGGACTTTGTAAATACTTCGGTAATTTCCGAAACTCTGTGCGGTGAATTCTTTGCGGCTGAAAAGTAGACAAAAACCGGACTTGCGTTTTCTTTTTTGCAT
>JBGTRS010000395.1:0-4561 GCA_041940665.1 Pyrinomonadaceae bacterium
GAAACGGAAAATCGGGCAGAACGGGTTCGTGTTTTGGCAACGGAGTTTCGGCTTTAACGGATTTATCCGCAAAATTCTCAGTTTTCTCCGGCGGTTTCACCTGATTAACTTTTTTTAAGTTTTGTTTTGAAAAATTCGATCGGTCTTTGATATGTCCGTTTGTCGGCGAAACGGTTTCCGTCTCTTTTTCAATTTTTACCGGCTCAGTTTCGGCGGAATCTTCAAGCGTTTGATAAACGTTGATCGTTCCGCCCGGTTCTCTTGCCCGGATCAGAAGTCTCTGCAAAGCCTCCTCGCCCGTCGAAATTCTGCCGGAGATCTGGTCGTGTTCGCTGACCTTTAACTGATTGTCCGCTTGAAATTCGATGTCGGCTTTGTAGCCGTTCAGTTGAACTTTGATATGTCCGGCAAACTGCCGGCGGCGTAGGTATTTGATCAACGCCGACAGATTGACGAATGACGTATCTAAATTTTCGTGGATCGGACGTTTCTTCATCGAACGCGGAAAAATCTTAAGTAAAAACCTCAAATAAAAAGTTTGAATAAGAGCGGTAACTGCAAACGCGGGAAAATTTTACACTCTCTGAAAAAAACGTTCAATATACGGAGAGTTCCATTAAATAGATTCTCTCAGCATTTGAATGTTTGCGGGGAGCATCGTTCGATATTAAACGTCCTCATCCGCTTCTGCTTCGTTGATTCTTTCGATCGTTAAATTAAAACCAGCCAAAAATGCCGAAACGATCGGGCTTAAAATATTAAAGAAACAATAGGGAAGATAAGTTAATGTCGCGACTCCCAAAACTCCCGCGTTATAAGCACCGCCCGAATTCCATGGGACTAGAACGGAAGTAACCGTCCCGGAGTCTTCCAGGGCTCTTGAAAGATTTTTAGGCTTAAGACCGTATTCATCGTAAGCATTCTTAAACATCCTGCCCGGCACGACGATAGCTAAATACTGATCACCGGCAGTTATGTTCATAAACAGACAACTAGCCAGAGTTGCTCCAATTAAACTGCCGACGCCGTATACCAGTTTTAAGATACTATGAGCTATCTTTTGAAGCATTCCGGTTCCTTCCATCGCCCCGCCGAAAGTCATCGCCATGAGGATCAGCCAGACGGTTGAAAGCATACTTTTCATTCCGCCTCTATTGAAAAGAGTATCAATAAGTTCGTTGTCGGTTTTTATGACAAAGCCGTCATAAGCAGTTGTTACAATTGTTTGATAGAAACCTTTTATATCCGCTCCATCGCCTGCCATAGTTGCAATCAATTCATATTGAAAAATAAGAGCAAAAATTCCGCCCAGTATAGCTCCGATAAGAAGAGCGGGAAGGGCGGGAATTCTTTTGTAAACCATAAATATAACGGCAAGAGGAACTAGAAAAAGATGAAATCCTATATTGAAATTAGAATCTATTACGGAAAGAACCGTATTAATATTTTCCTGATTAACGCTACCCTGACCATAAAACATACCCAGAACAGCAAATCCAACGATTGCCATAATTATTGCCGGTCCGGTTGTATACATCATATGGCGAATATGTGTGAAAACATCCGTTCCAACCATGGCGGATGCAAGGTTGGTTGTATCCGAGAGGGGCGACATTTTATCGCCAAAATAAGCCCCTGAAATAATTGCCCCGGCAACCATTCCCAAAGGGATTCCGAGTGTTTGCCCGATACCGATCAGGGCGATGCCGACCGTTCCGGTCGTTGACCAGCTTGAACCCGTGGCAAGTGCGACGATCGCACACACGATACAGGAAACAGGCAGAAATACAGTCGGATTTATGAGTAATAAACCGTAATAGATCATTGTCGGAACAACTCCGCTAATGATCCACATTCCGATGAGGGCACCGACGATCAGCAAAATAATACTGGCTTGGAGAGCTATTCCGATCGATTTAATAATCTGCCTTTCTATTTTTTTATACTTGATCTTATAAACAACGATTCCTATAAAAGCCGCTAATGCTCCGGAAATAAAAAGAGCCAGTTGGTTAGAACCGCTTGTCGCATCGTCCTTATACACTAAAATATTTATGACCAGTAAAGATATTAAAACGACGACAGGTATAAGCGAAATTAATAAACTCGGTTCTTTTGTTTCTTCTTGATCTAACGGGACAATCGGTTTTTCTTCAGTCATATGCTTCTCCGGGATTTCTGCAAATTATACATACGGCAATGTTGTTTAGCAAAAGAATGCCAGAATCCAAACCTCTTTACATAAATATCAAAAAATCTATTGCAATTCGGAAAAATTAGTTTAGAATTTTCAAAAAGTTTCCAGCTTTCAATAACCTGCCTTCCGTGAGACTTTTTTAGAAGCAGTTCAAAAATTTGTAAATAAGAAGAGGAAATTATGAGAAATCTATTTCGTAAGAAATCTATCGAACAAATAAAAGCCGATGCCGCCGCCGGATTTCTGGCACATGATGTGTCGGAGGCAGTGCCGCAGATCGAAGGCGAAGCCGATGCGAAAGTCGAACCCGGCGAGGGAACGCATCTGCGGCGAACATTAGGACTTTTCGATCTGACCATGCTGGGGATTGCCGCCATCATCGGGGCGGGAATTTTTGCAATGGTCGGAAACGCTTCGCACGATGCGGGACCTGCCGTGATTTTTCTTTTCCTTTTTTCAGCCATTGCCTGCGGTTTTGCCGCACTCTGCTATGCGGAATTTGCTTCAAGAATTCCGATCGCGGGTTCGGCCTACACATACACCTACGCTTCGATGGGCGAACTGATCGCCTGGATCATCGGTTGGGATTTGATCGTCGAATACGCCATCGGGAATATCGCCGTAGCAATCAGTTGGTCGGATTATTTCACGGGTCTTTTGAGAAGTTACAATATCAACATTCCGGCCTATCTGACGATGGATTTCCTGAGTGCTTCGCGGAAATTTGAAGAAGGAAACGAAGCCGTCTCCGCCGCTCTCGCCTCCGGCAACTCGCTTGAATCCCTGCGGAGTATGGGAAGCGATAGTCTTGCCAAAATAAACGAGAATCTAAGTCCGCCGCTCGTCGAGGCGTATGAAGCCTGGACGACCGGACCGAAACTTTTCGGCGATATGCCGCTCGTTCTCGATCTGCCCGCTCTCGGAATGGTCATCCTGATAACCGCCCTCGTCTATATCGGCATCCGTGAATCGAAACTGACGGCCAACATTATGACGGCTTTGAAAGTCATCGTCATCTTGCTTGTCATCGCTGTCGGGGCCACCTATGTCAAGACCGAAAACTGGTCGCCGTTCGCACCGAACGGAATACAAGGTGTTTTGGGCGGCATCGCCGGAGTTTTCTTTGCCTATATCGGTTTCGACGCCCTCGCGACGACCGCCGAAGAAGCCAAAGACCCGCACCGCGATCTGCCGAAAGCGATGATTCTCTCATTAGTGATCTGTACGGCTTTATATATTACGCTTGCCCTTGTCCTGACCGGAATGGTCAGTTATACGGTCTTAAACGTCGGCGATCCGCTCGCATTCGTCTTCGGTCAGGAAGGAGCGAACCTGCCGTGGATGGAAGGAATCGTAGCGGTCAGTGCCGTCATCGCCATCGGAACGGTTTTTCTCGTCTTCCAGATCGGTCAGCCGCGACTCTGGATGGCCATGAGCCGCGACGGGCTTCTGCCGAAGATCTTCTCTTCGATTCATCCGAAATTCAAAACGCCCTGGTTTGCCACCATCGTAACGGGTTTTGTCGTGGCGATTCCGGCTCTCTTTATGAATCTTGAAGAGGTGACGGATCTGGCCGTCATCGGAACTCTGTTCGCATTTGTCTTGGTTTGTGCCGGAGTTTTGATAAAAGATAAGGAATTTCAGGACGATCAACGATTCGTGCCGTATATCAATTCGCAGTACTTTCTTCTGCCGCTTCTCTTGATAGTTCTCGGCATCGTCTATTATTTCAACCCGTCCTTTATCAGCGACTATTTTTCGATCAATCCGACCGAAGAACAAGGCACGGCAACCTGGGCGTTTTTGGATAAAATCCCGATGTTCTTTTACCTTGTCATGTGTCTGGCTTTGCTTGTTTTTAGTTTCACCAAAAAACTTTCGCTGATCCCGATCCTCGGACTGCTTTCCTGCGGTTATCTGATGACCGAACTCGGCATCACCAATTGGCTCAGATTTGGGGCGTGGCTGCTTGTCGGTTTGATCATTTATTTTCTTTACGGTTATAAGAACAGTAAATTAAATCAAACATCGGCTGAAGACAGCTAAGTTTGAAACGAGATAGAAAAAATGCGGAGTTTTCGAGCTCCGCATTTTTATTTTTGCAAAAATCGGTTTGAGTGGCACTAAAACCCCGCAGAATTTCAATGGATGTGAAATAGATGGCTGAACATATTTTAACGAGGAATTTAACTTTGGATCTACCGATTAAAAACGTGTTTGAATTTTTTGCGGACGCGGTCAATCTCGAACGCATTACGCCGCCGGAATTAAACTTTAAGATCACGACGCCCGAGCCGATCGATATAAAAAAGGGAACTCTGATTGATTATAAACTGAAACTTCGCGGGATTCCGATCAGCTGGC
>JBGTRS010000396.1:0-4555 GCA_041940665.1 Pyrinomonadaceae bacterium
AAGCTGATAATTGAGCAAAAGGGAAAAACTGAAGATCGGCCGAAAATAGGGTCCGACCGGTTCGCTTGCATCGGTTTCCATAAATTGCCAGACGCTCGAAGTCAATAATGTCGGGGCATTTTCCCAGGACAAAATCAGAGAATTTCGTTCGATCTGGAACCAATCATCATAAACAAATTGATTGTTGAGAGAATTAAAGTAAACAAACGCCGTTGTGAGAACTATCAGAGTTATTACGAGACGTTCATTCAGAAAGATCGAATCATTTTTTGATTTCTCGATTACATCGGTTTCTACTATTTTTTCAGAAGTTTTTTGATTCTTCGGGTTTTTACCTTTTTCTTTTTTCGAGTTCATTTTCTACAATAATAGGCACAAACTTTATTTTGTGAAAGTCTGCATATTCAATTTGTTATGAAAAAAAAATCGGTCATTTTATTTTTTATAGACGGTTTGGGAATCGGCTACCGAAATGAATCCAATCCGCTCGCCCAAATCAAAAATTTAGAGCCTCTCGCACATTTTATTGATGAAGAACAGGAGATTTATGAGGGAGGAATTCTTGTTCCGACCGATGCTTGTTTAGGAGTCGACGGTCGTCCGCAGAGTGCTTCGGGGCAGACAACGATTTATACGGGAATCAATGCACCGAAAACTGTCGGTTATCATAAACAGGGATTTCCGAATGAACAATTAAGAGAAATCATCAAAGACAATTCGATTTTTTTGCGATTGAAACAACAGGGAATCGAACCGAATATTTTTGCCAACACCTACACGCCGCAATTTTTTGAAAAACCGCCGCGCTGGAAATCGGCGACAACCTGTGCGGTCGAAGCGGCCGGAATGAGATTTTGCAGGTTGCCCGATCTTCTGGGCAGAAAAGCCATCTTTCACGATTTCACCAATGAATTTTTGATTCAAAGAGGTTTCGAAGTTCCGGAATTTTCCGCACTTGATGCGGCGGAAATTCTGGCCGGGCTGAGTAAAACTTACCGGTTTACGCTTTACGAACATTTCATTACCGACAAGATCGGACACGATCAAAACTTTGAATGGGCGGCAAAGCATCTGCCCGTCCTCGCTGAATTTATCCGTCAAGCATTATCCAGAATTGATCCGGAGAAAACGACTTTTATCTTGACAAGCGACCACGGAAACATAGAAGATTTGTCGAAACGGAATCATACATTGAACAAAGTTCCGACAATCATCTGGGGCAGACGGAAATCCGAAGCCGCCGAAAAAATCAAAGATTTAACCGATATTACACCAACAATTCTAAGTTTATTATCCGAATGAATGAATCAAAAAAGAAGCAAAATATTCCGAAAAACGACCGTAAGGAGATTTTCGGCTGGATAACGTATGACTGGGCAAATTCAGCCTTTTATACGATCGTTATCACGGTTCTGCTCGGTCCTTATCTGACCAATCTGGCTCAATCCGATGTCGGCAAAAACGGAGTGGTTTTCGATTTGGGTTTTCTCGGTTCGGTGACGGCCGAATCGCTCGTGCCGAATGCCCTGGCTTTATCGGTCGTGTCGCAGGTTTGTTTCTTGCCGATTCTCGGTTCGCTCGCCGATTATACGAACCTGAAAAAGAAAATGATGGCTTTTTTCTGCTACTTCGGGGTTTTGATGAGCTGTCTTTTATTTTTTATCACGGGTGATAATTATGTTTTGGGTTGCGTTTTTATGATCTTGGCGAATATGTCGTTTGCCGCAACAAATGTTTTTTATAACGCCTATTTGATAGATATCACAACCGAAGATAAACGCGATAAAATTTCCAGCTACGGATTTGCCGCCGGCTACCTGGCAGGTTTTATCGTTTTGGTTGCCAGCCTGCTTTTTATTCAAAACGTCGAGTCGTTCGGTATAGATACGGGGTTAGCCGTCAGACTTTCTATGCTCTTTGCATCTCTTTGGTGGGGTGTTTTTGCGATTATCACCTTTGCATTGATAAAAAGTCGGGAACCCGAACAACTTCCGCGAAGTGAAAATATCGTCACGGTCGGTTTTAAGGAATTGTTCGTGACGCTCAAACAACTGGTCGGTTTGCGTTATACGATGCTATTTTTGATCGCCTATCTTTTTTATAACGACGGAATCCAAACCGTCATTCTCAATTCATCCGTTTTTTTGTCACAGGAATTGTTCGTCTCTAAAGGCTTGGAAACCGATCAGGCTTTTCTGCTCGGAATTTTTATCGTCGCCCAATTTTTTGCCGTTGTCGGTTCGATCATTTTTGAACGGATCTCCAGAATCATCGGAGCCAAAAAAACGATAATGATCTGTTTATCTATCTGGGGCGGAATCGTCGTTTTTGCATACGCATTTTTATCCTCGACGCTGCAAGCCTGGTTTATGGGAGCTTTTATCGGTTTGGTTCTCGGAAGTACGCAGGCACTTTCCCGTTCGCTTTTTTCGCAGATGATCCCGAAGGGGCGGGAATCTTCGTTTTTCGGACTTTATGAAATTTCCGAAAAGGGAACATCCTGGCTCGGCAATATGGTTTTTGCGATCGTGATCGCCACGACCGGCTCATACCGTCAGGCGATTTTATGTCTGATCTTCTTTTTTGCGGTTGGCATAATTATCCTTTTATTTACAAATACGGCCAAAGCCATCCACGAAGCCGGAAATTTAACACCCGAAGAAGCCGCCGATTTGAATTAAAGTTTGTTTTAACAATTTATATGAATATAATTATTTAAAAGAAAATTTTGCAGAGAAAAATCAAGTGGAATTAAATTCAAAAGAAAAAATCGTAACCATCTTCGGCGGGTCGAAATGCACGGAGAATTCCTTTGAATACCGGCAGGCAAAAGAAATCGGCGAAAGATTGGCGGAGGCCGGTTTCACGATCTGTACGGGCGGCTATCTGGGGGTGATGGAAGCGGCTTCTAGAGGGGCGAGAGAAAAGGGCGGCCGCGTTCTGGGAATCGTGATGAACCAATTCAAATCGGAACCGAACCGGTTTTTGACCGATAAGGTCGCCACCGATCATTTTTACGACCGCCTGCAGAATCTGATCCAACGCTCGGTCGGATTTATTGCGATTCGCGGCGGAATGGGAACCGTCACGGAAGTTTCGCTCGTCTGGAACAAATTGCAAACCGGCGTCATTGATTACCGTCCGTTGGTGCTGTTGGGCGATTGCTGGAAAAATGTCGTCAAAGTCTGGCAAGAAAACCTGGTCGTCAGCAATGCTGATGTAAATTTATTGAATTTTGCTGATTCCGCCGGGGAAGCAGTTGATCTGATAATCAGAAAAACTGCCTGAAATTTTAAGAAGTTTGGTAATGCGAAAAAGACATTTGATCGAGACTATCGGCAAATTAAATGGAAATGAAGTTGTATTATCCGGTCGTGCCGTTTCAAGAGGTGTCGGCATCGGAAAAAGTCTCTGCCTGCACGGGAATAAAAGACAGTTTTACCGCATCCGTCTGAAGGATGCACAGATCGAAAAGGAACTCAGAAGATTCCGGGCTTCCGTCCGGCTTGCCAAAAGACAATTAAAAAAGATCATTTCGCCGGAAAATGAAAGTTACAGCGAAAACCAAGCCGGAATTTTTGAAACGCATCAATTGTTTCTGGAGGACAGATCGCTTCTCAAAAAGATCGAATCAACCATTATCGAATTAAAGGTAAACGCTGAATGGGCAGTTAAATTCGTAACGGATTCCTATATCGCCCGATATAAAACACTTTCCGATAAGCATCTGCGGGAAAAATATATTGATCTCGAGGATGTTGCCCAAAGACTTCTGACGGCACTCGGCGGCGGCAAAAAAACGACCGTAGAATTTGATAAGGATTCGATCATTATCGCTAAGGAAATAAATCCTTCGACATTGATCGAACTCAGCCAGAAAAATCCAAAAGCGTTGGTTACGGAAAACGGCGGCTGGACTTCGCATACATTTATTCTGGCGAGAGAATTGAACATTCCGGCCGTAACCGGAGTCAAAAATATCTTGCGGAGGGTCGAAACGGGTGAAAACCTGGTGGTTGACGGATATAACGGGCAGATCGTTCTCAATCCGCAATCGGAATCGCTTAAAAAATACCGTGTCAGCGAAGCGAAATTCGAACGATCACAGACGGAAATCTACAAACCGGTCGGGAATATTTTGAAAACCCTCGACGGTTTTGAAGTCATTGTCAGGGCAAATCTCGATCTTTCCAACAGATACAGACAGGCCAGAAAGTTCGGGGCAAAAGGTATCGGACTTTATCGTTCGGAATTTTTGTTCAATCAAAACAAAGGTTTTCCGACCGAATGGGAGCAGTACGAAAGCTATAAAAAAATTGCCAGACTCGTCGGAGATCACGGGATTCGCATCCGCACATTTGATCTGAGCATCACGCAACTTGCCACGCAGGGAAGTGAAAAAGAAAAAAATCCGGCTCTCGGTCTCCGCGGCATCCGTTTGGGAATAAAATATGAAACCGAATTTCGCCGACAGATCCGGGCTTTGTTAAGAGCCTCTTTTAACAATCACATTGACATTGTTCTGCCGATGATTTCGGATGTTTCGGAAATTCTT
>JBGTRS010000397.1:0-4555 GCA_041940665.1 Pyrinomonadaceae bacterium
ATCCGCGAACCGCTCGTCATTGAGGGAAACCGCATCGCTAACGAGAAAAATCTCAAAAACCTGCATTACGAATTCTGCAACGCGACGCTCGATCTCGATGTCGTTTTAAGGGAAATTCCCGAAGACATCTTGCAATTCGTCACCATCCAGTTTCCCGACCCCTGGTTTAAGAAAAAACACGCCAAACGCCGGATGGTCAAAGATAAACTGGTCGAAACGGTCGTCGAGAATCTTGCTTTGGACGGCAAAATTCTGATTCAAACCGATGTCGAATTTTTAGCGGAGGAGATGTTCGAACTTTTTGCGGAAAACGAAAATTTAAAAAAAATCGAAATTGACGAAAATCCTCTGCCGGTAAAAACCGAACGGGAAAAATCGGTGGAAAACAGAAACTTGCCGATTTACAGAGCGATTTTTGTTAAAGGTGAAGAATAATCAAAATCGATCTAAATTTTTGACCGGTTAAAAAAGTTTTCATAATAAACTCTCTTTATGAAGACTTTTTTTCATTAAAAAAGAGTTTTAAGGTTTCAAATAAAACCGACTAAATGTATCTTGAAAAAGAATTGATGAACTAAAGGTTTATTTTTACGGCAAAAAATTGCCGGAATTAAAATTTTATGAAAAGCGATAGAAAATTTTTCAGACAGGCAACTAACACCGTAAAGGTTTTTATTTTGTTGGCGACGGTGATTTTTCAACCGATAGTTATCGGCAGTCAAACTATGTCCATTGAAGAATACGAGCCAAAATCAACCCTGGTCGTTCCCGAACGTTTGGTCACAAAAGCCAGATATCCGTTCATAGATATTCATAATCACCAGACTTTGAACCCGAAACCTGAAGATCTGAAGAAAATGGTTGAAGAGATGGATTCTTTGAATATGAAAGTTATGGTCAATTTAAGCGGGAGAAACGGCCGAGAACTTGCCGAGGGAGTTCGCAATACCAAAGGCAAATACCCGGAGCGGTTCGTGATTTTCGCCAATCTGGATTTTTCGGGGATTGACGAGCCCGGCTATGGCGAACGGGCCGCGAAACAATTGGAAGAAGATGTTAAAAACGGAGCTCAGGGACTGAAAATTTTCAAGAACCTCGGCTTGACCGTTACCGACAGTAAGGGAAATCGTGTTCCGACCGATGATCCGCGGCTCGATCCTGTTTTCGAAAAATGTGCCGAACTCGGCATTCCCGTTCTGATTCACACGGGCGAACCCCGTTCATTTTTTGATCCGCACGACCGTTTTAATGAACGCTGGCTGGAACTAAAACAATTTCCGAACCGTGCCAGACCCGCCGATAAATTTCCCTCCTGGGGAAAGGTGATGAGCGAACAACACGATCTTTTTCGAAAGCATCCGAAAACGATCTTTATTCAGGCACATTTCGGCTGGATGGCCAACGATCTGAAAAGCCTCGGCGAAATCCTTGATAAATATCCGAATGTTTACACGGAAGTTGCCGCCATTGTCGCCGAACTCGGACGGCAGCCGAGATTTGCCAGAGAATGGTTTATCAAATATCAAGACCGCGTTTTATTCGGAAAAGATACCTGGTCGCCGGAAGAATATCACACTTATTTCCGGATATTTGAAACTTCGGATGAGTATTTTCCATACTTTCGTAAACGCCACGCCTTCTGGAGAATTTATGGTCTGGATTTACCGGATGAAGTTCTCAGGAAGTTTTATTATAGAAATGCCTTAAAACTCATTCCGGGAATTGATAAAAAAGCTTTTCCAAAGTAAGGAAAAGTTACACATTTTACGGATTTTGGTCAATTACCGGCAAAACGGTAGGCAGAGGATTTTAATATGAATCAAAATTCCGAACCGAAAACGACAAATTACATACACGGGACAAAACCCGAAGAGCAGAAGCGTCTGTCGCTTCTCAATAAGTTTTTGAACGAAAGGTCTTTGAGTAAGATGGATTTGAAGGGCGGTGAAAAGATTCTGGATGTCGGCAGCGGACTCGGACAATTTTCACGCCTTCTGGCAAGAACCGTCGGCGAAAACGGGGCGGTGATCGGAATCGAACGCGACAGGGAACAATTGACTGAGGCGAAAAGACAGGCACGCGAAGCCGCGGAAGAAAATCTGGTCGAATTCCGCGAAGGCGATGCGTTTGATTTTCCGCTTGCGGATAACGAATGGGGAACATTCGATGTCGCTCATACACGTTTTTTGCTCGAACATCTGCCCGCCCCGCTCGAGGTTGTCAGATCAATGGTGCGGGCGGTGCGTCCCCGCGGCGGCCGGATAATTTTGCAGGACGATAATCACGATACGATGCGGCTTTATCCCGAATGCCGGGAGTTCGAACGGCTTTGGGAAGCTTATTATAAAAGCTACGAAGCTTTGGGAAACGATCCGCTCATCGGACACAAACTCATCTCGCTCCTCTATGAAGCCGGAGCCAAGCCGGTCAAAAACGATTGGATATTTTTCGGAAGCTGTCGCGGCGATGAAAATTTCAACTATTATGTCGAAAATATCATCGGTGTTTTAAATGGAGCCAAACAGACTGTCACCGCCAATGGACTGCTCGACGAAAAAGATTTTGAAGCGGGAATAGATGCATTAAGCGATTGGCAAAATCTGCCTGAGGCGGCAATCTGGTTTTCGCTTTCTTATGCGGAAGGCGTGCGTCCGTAAGAATAGACAGAAATAGAGTTTTCAGCCTAAATTTTATTTCGGGGATTTGGATTTTTTTCTTTTATAAAATGCTTTTGCCTTGGCACGGTTGCCGCAATTATTCATACTGCACCAACGCCGGCTGTGATTTTTTGTCGTGTCATAAAAATATAAAACACATTCATTGCTTTCACATCTTTTCAGATAACTTAGATCTCCTTCGGCCAAAAGGTCAGCAGCACTTTCGGCGATCGGTGCGAGCAATTGCAGTGGTTCTTCAAAATTTGTGACAAAATCTTTTTTTATTTCGCCTTCCGAAAGTTTGATTTCCCGATGGCCGATATTTTTCTTCAGATAATTATTGATTGACTCAATAAATCGCGTTTGCAATTTTTTCCCGTTGAGTATTTCGATATTCATTTCATCCAAAGTAGTTCTAAAATCCAAAATGTCCCGAAAATCTTTTTGCGTGATTTTTTTCCGCAGATCCGCCGCTCGGGCTTTATCAATCAATCCGACCGCTAAAGACCAGGCCAGGAAATCTTCTTCGGAATGTAACAGATCGCACGTCTCGCCGTTTCGCCGGATTTTGGTATTGACAAAATCCAGATACAAATTTTCGCCAACAAGAATGAATTTTTCCGTATCCAGCATCTTTCTCACCTTCTAAAATTTATATTGGCAGTTAAAAATTTTCTTGACAAGTCAGCATTTTTATTTTAACCTGCAAAATACAATTTAGACAGTTAGAATTTATTTTGGAGGTTTGATATTATGCAAATAAATAACAATAGATTTCAGACGGGGCATATCGGTTTGAATGTCAGAGATCTGGAAATTTCAAAAGATTTTTACGGCAAGGTTTTCGGTTTTGACGTTTTAGCCGAATCAACTGAAGAAAATAAATCATATGCATTTCTCGGTAAGGACGGGAAAATATGTGTCACGCTCTGGCAACAGAGCGACAGAGAATTCAGTCAACAAACGGCCGGGCTTCACCATTTATCTTTTGAAGCGGAGACGATCGAGGAGGTAAAGGAATCTGAAAATTTTCTGAAAGAACTCGGCGTAAAGTTTCATCATCAGGGTATTGTGTCGCACCGGGAAGGCTCTCAGACGGGCGGCATTTTCTTTGAAGACCCGGATGGGATTCGGCTGGAAATTTACGCCCCGACGCAAGAAGCCGGAGATTTCGTAGCACCGGATGAAAACGTCCCGGCCTGCGGATTTTTTTAAGTTCAAAAGGAGTTAAAAATTATGTCTGAAGTTTATCATCAGGGCGAAATTGCCGTTCAAAAACTTGCCGGAGTCGAGGAAATGGCGAGCCGTATCGGCCGATCGATTCATCCCGTTATGCACCCGATCGCTCAGAATTTTTTGAGTCATCAGCCATTCGTTATCGCCGCTTCGATGGATAAAAACGGCAAGGTCTGGGCTTCGATTTTAACGGGCGATGTCGGGTTTATCGAGATAATTGACGAGAAAACCGTGCGGATCGATATTTCAAAAATCGGTGAGGATGTTTTGGTCGAAAACATAAAGATAAATAATAATTTTAAATAATTATTATTTCACGATCGAACTTTTTGTAAAATTATAATTAAATATAAATATTTGATTATTTTAAATTATATTATAAATTTAAATAGATATGCAAAATAACCCAAGTTAATAAGCTGCTTAACAACAGCAACAACAAATGGCTAAGTACCAAAAGAATGGTGAAAATGTATTCGCAAAATCTACGAAGGTCTCGTCTGAGCTTTTAACTCTTACTTATGGAGCCTTTGTCTCAAAGATTTTGCGGGAGAATAACCACAGGCCTATTGAAGAAGTGAATGTGAAGTTAGATAAAATGGGATATAATATTGGCACAAGAATTGTAGATGAATTCTTCGCTAAAAGCCCACCAGGGCGAG
>JBGTRS010000398.1:0-4549 GCA_041940665.1 Pyrinomonadaceae bacterium
TTGAAGAACAGGAAAATATTCAGTGATTCACTTATAAATAGCTATTTGTAATCTTATTTGTTTCATAAATCTTTTATAGTTTTTGTTGCTATTTTATTTTGGAAAAAATTATGAACTTAGCCAATGCCATTAGAAAAAATCAAATTAGATTATTTAGTGGTATCTGAACGAAGAGGGATGACATGACAAATTTGCTTAAAGAAATTTTAGCGATGAGAAAATTCTTAATTTTAATGCTTTTATTTTTTTTAGGTGTTTCAGTCAATTTATATGGACAGGATGAAAATTGGTTCACTAACTTAAATAAAATCAAATTAACCTCGTCAACGAAAGAAGACGTAGAAAAACTTTTTGATTTTCCCCCAGTACATTACCAAAAGAAATTTCCAGGTTATGAAGCAGTTACCTATGCAACAAAAGATGGTTTGCTCAGTGTTGACTATTCTTTGGGTGAGTGCGTTTCCAGAGACAGTGAAAGTATTAATCTAAAAGATAAGACAGTATTTGAGATAAGTTTTTCTTCGGATGTGCCACTCAATAAAAAAAAAATAAAACTTGATTTAACTGATTTTGATGTCGAAAAATCATATGATACACCACATTGGATTTATCAAAATAAAGAAAAGACAATTATGTATAGTTTATGGAAGAATAATAAATTAGATTATGTCAGATACTCGTTAAAGAAAAATTTCTATCAACAGTATGATTGTATTGGTCCGGTGAAATAGAACTAGACAAGTATAAATTAACAAAAATTTTTGTTAATTTTTTGAAATCTTAAGCCTGTGAGTTTTCCACAGAAGTTGTGGAAAAGGGCTGTGGAAAAGTGCTTTTCCACAACGCTAAATGTTGAAATTTAACGAACTTTTAACATTCTGCACACACTTGTTGCATAAAAATTATGGTTTTTGCTAACTCTCATTATTTCCGCATTTATCGTTTTTGTCTTAAGAGTTTGCTTTTAGCTGTTTTGTGCTTTTTAACGGTAAATTGTAAGCAAAACGCGGAAAAACAATTTTTATCAACAGAAAATCAAATTTTGCCCGCCGAAAATGCGATAAATATCAACACCGCGAGCCGCGAAGAACTCGAAAAACTCCCGAATATCGGTGCGAAAACCGCCGAAAAAATCATCGAACACCGTGAACGCTTCGGCAATTTCCGCCGCGTTGAAAATCTGATGCTTATCGAAGGCATCAGCGACAAAAAATTCCGGCGAATCCGAACACTTATAAAGGTCGAATAAAGTTTTAAATGGCAGAACATATTCTCGAAAGAAAGCAGATTATCAATCGCCCGATCAAAGAAGTTTTCGACTTTTTCGCCGATGCCGGAAATCTCGAACGCATCACGCCGCCGGAATTGAATTTTAATATCACAACTCCACAGCCGATTGATATAAAAAAAGGCACGCTAATCGAATACAAATTAAAACTGCGCGGCATTCCCGTCAGATGGAAAACCGAGATCACCGATTGGAATCCGCCGCATTCGTTTGTTGACACGGCTCTGAAAAGTCCGTATAAGCAATGGATTCACCTACACACTTTTGAAGAAGGCGCAAGCGGCGAAACGATCATGAAAGACCGCGTGCGCTATCGCCTTCCGCTCGAACCGCTCGGCAATCTCGCGCATTGGTATGTCAAAAAAGAATTGAAATATATTTTCGATTACCGCAGAAAAGTAATCCAAGAAATTTTCAAATAATTACGTTAAGCGAGCGGTCTTTGACCGCGTTATTCGATTTTTAATCAACGCGGTCAAAGACCGCTCGCTTAACGATTGTTTTTAAATTTAAAACTCGATCCATTCGGTCGGCTCGGAATGTCTTGAAATTGTAATGCGCGTTTCGGCTTTAAATAAAGGATTCCGCATTTGCAGTGCCGATTCCGCCATCAGCCGCGCGAGATGCGGTTCGTTGGCGCGTTGGGAAAGATGGGCGAGGATTATATCTCTTGCCGAGCCGTCGTAGTCGTTAGTCAGAAAGTTTGATAAATCTTCGTTTGATAAATGCCCGGTGCGCGAGGCGATTCTCTGCTTTAAATCCCAACTGTAGATCGGGCAGGTTTTCAGCATATCGAGACTGTGATTCGATTCGATGACGATTGCGTCGCAGTTTTTTAATTTCTCTTTTATCAAGGTCGTCACGCATCCGAAATCCATCAGCGTCGCAATTTTGTAGCCGCGATTTTTTGCGACGAAACCGAAATTATCAACCGCGTCGTGCGGCACTGTGAACGGCTCGAAATCAATATCGCCGATTCTGAAATCTTCGCTCGAAGCGATCTTTTCCGCACGGTTTTTCAGCGCGTCGCGCCGTTTTTGTGATTCGCTGTCGCCGTTCTGAATTCCCTTGCGCGTCGAATAAAAAGCGTCTTCGGTCATCTCGGAAATAAAAACCGGGCATTTCACGCTCTTTAAAAGCACGCGCAGACCGCCCGCGTGATCGGAATGTTCGTGCGTGATGAGAATCGCGTCGAGCCGTTCGCAATCTTCGCCCATCGCCGCAAGCCGAAGCAGTATTTGCTTTGCGCTCAGTCCCGCGTCAATCAAAACTTTTGTTTTTTCGGTGCAGATCAAAACCGCATTGCCGGTCGAACCGCTGCCGAGAACCGTTACTTTCATTGTAAAATTACTTACAGGGATGACAGGATAGGCAGGGATAAAAAAGATATTTAAAAAATTGATTTATCCCATTTATCCTGTCATCCCTGTAAATTTTCTTCCGTTTTTCCGCGTATTTCGCGGGCAAATATTTTCAATCTTTTTTGTCCTGAAACTTCGGGCGAAGCTGACTGCCGACCGCTTTCGTTATCAGCGAATCGGGAATTATATTAACGGAACGCGCGATGAAATAATTGAGCCAGCCGGAAATGACCTGCGTTTTGCCATTTTTGATCGCGTTCATCGCCGTTTCCACGACTTCTTCCGGCGTTTGCATTCCCTTCTGCATCATCTGATTTTTTACGTCTTTGTTTATATCCGCCGCCTCAAAGAATCCGGTTTCGGTCGGTCCGGGACAAAGTGCCATAACGTTGATGCCGTATGTTCGATTTTCCTCTGCAATGGCTTCTGAAAACGAACGGACAAAGGCTTTTGTTGCCGCGTAGGTCGCAAAATACGGAACTGGCTGAAAGCTCGCGGTCGAAGCGACATTGATAATCAAGCCTTTTTTTTCCTCGCGCATTCTCTGCAAATAACGATGTGTCAGAGCGACGAGCGCCATAATATTCAGACCGATCATATCGAGTTCGCGCTCCAAATCCAGTTTTGCAAAATCGCCCATCGAGCCGAAACCGGCGTTGTTGATCAGCCATTCGACCTGCATTCCGTGCCGTTCGGTTTCTTCAAACAGTCGCTTGTCGGCTTCAAAATCAATCAGGTCAACAGCGACATAATGCGCCGTAATTTGATGTTTCAGCATCAGTTCGTCGCAAAGCTGATGCAGTTTGTCCTCCGAACGCGCAACTAAAACCAAATTATGTTTTTCCGCCGCGAGCCTTCGCGCAAACGCTTCGCCGATTCCGCCCGACGCGCCTGTGATGAGTGAAACTTTCATAAATATTTGGTCTTTGGATTTTGGTTTTTGGTCTTCGGGTTTTTGGTAATTTATCAAATCTTTTGATCTTAAAATTAACTAAATGAACCAAGTTAAGTAATCGAAACTATCCAAAGACCAAAAACCAAAGACCAAAAACCATTTTTTATAAAGTGACAGAACGCTTGCCGTAATTATACACAATGAGACCGGATGATAAATAACGGCGACGGTTTTTGAGTCATTGCCGTATTTATGAAAAATCTGGAATTTCAAATTTTGACGATTGCAAAAATACTACAGCAGATTTTTTTTCGTGATGTAAAGTTTCACGGCTTTGTTGAAAACTTGGGGCTGTTCCATCATCAGGAAATGGCTCACGCCCTGCCACATACGGAAATCGAGATCCGGCGCGAGCGAACGGTAAAACGTGTCCGTGTCGGGTGCCCACCAATCGGATTCCGCCATGATCGCCAGCACCGGAACATTGATCTTGTCGGTTTCCCAGAGTTTGTCTTCATTAAACGATTCCATCGCGCTCAATCCGACATAATCGGGCGTTGAAAGCATCGCTTCGCGGATGAATTTCTTTAAATTTTCATCTTTTACGGGCTGGAGCATTCCCTCAATAAACTGCGCCGAAGCCTTTTTGTAATCGGCTCGCAGCGGCGCGTAATAAGCTTCTTTCGCTTTTTCGTCCATATCCCATCGAAGCGCACCGTCAACGATCACGATGCCCGCCGTCTTTTTCGGATTAATGCGGTAAAACTGCCGCGCGACGGGCGTTCCCATACTGTGTCCGACAAGAACGGCTTTTGAAACTCCGGCATCTTTCAAAACGGCTTCGACCGCTCTGGCGAAATAATCCATCGAGTAAACGGTTTTCGGTTTGTCGCTCCGCCCGTGTCCCGGCAGATCGAGCGCGATTACGCGGTATTCGGGAAAAGCGTTGACGCTGTCCTTCCAAAAATCCGCGTTACACGCCCAGCCGTGGATGAAAACGACCGC
>JBGTRS010000399.1:0-4548 GCA_041940665.1 Pyrinomonadaceae bacterium
ATTGGAAGGTAACACCTAATTTAACCCTGAATCTCGGTCTTCGGTGGGATGCGAACATCGGAAATCTTCCCGCCCAGGACAGAAATCGAACGATGCTTCTGCTGGCACAGATAAATCATCCGGTCGCCCAAGCATTGACCGCAGATCAGGAGAAACTGAGAAAAACCACTCCCAGTTGGACGGAATTTCAGCCAAGACTGGGATTTGCCTGGGATCCTTGGGGACAAAGTAAAACCGTGATTCGCGGCGGATATGGTATTTTTTATGACCAAATATTTCAAAACCTGTCGCTGTTCTCGCAGGTTCAGTCAGAACCCCAAATATTCCAAACGGCGATAAGTTTATCGGGAGCGGAATTAACTAATTTCAGATATGGTATCACCCCGTTACCGACTGTTCCTCCCGATGCTGATTTTAGCAATTTGTTGCCGGGAGCTGTTGGTCGGATCAATGATCCTAATGCGACCGAGCCGTATGTGCAAAAATTCTCGTTGGGTTTTCAACACGAACTTTCCAGTTCCATGTCAATCTCGAGCGATTTTGTTCATACGCTCGGACTGCACGAACCGAGATTTTTGAATATGAATCCGACAATTCAAAAAACCTGTAATCCGGCTTATCCCGGTGCTTTGCAAACTACTGATCCGACCTATCCGACCGTCTGTCCCCGGGGAACAGCCACACGGCAGTTTGATGCGGCTTTCCAAGCCGCCGGTTTGGGACTTAACCGTTTGAGTCAGATCAATATGTTTTCAACAAATAACCGGTCGAACTTTGATAGTTGGACGACAACATTCAAATATCGAAAGCCAAACCTGCTGTTGAATGCAAGTTATGTTTTGGCGTTTTCCAAAGCCTGGGGCGGACAGCCGACGGCATCTTACTCGGGTAACGGAATTGTTATCACGCCGGAAAATCAATTTGCCGAAGGTGAATACGGACCGACGAGAATAGATGAAAGACATCGAATCGTGCTGAGCGGTGTAATCGGAATTCCCTGGGGATTACAATTATCGCCGATTCTGCAATACGGTTCGCCGCGTCCGTTTTCGGCCAATACCGGATTTGATATAGACGGTGATGGAGTGCAAACCATTGACCGTCTTTGCCAGGGGGTTGATCCGGCCGCGGCATTCGCCGCCCGTGGAAATTTGACGGCACTTCGGGCGTTAAATCCGCTCGGTTGTACGCAAGCACCCGTAAATTCATTGCGGTCAGCATTCGTTTGGAACGGCACCGAGTTTGAAGAACGCAGTCACCGGTTTTTTAACGTTGATATGCGGGTATCGAAGATATTCAAATTCGGTGAACGCTACGGACTTAGTCTGAATGCGGATTTCTTCAACCTGTTCAATACGGAAAATCTTGCTTATGGGTCTAATGCCAGACTCGGTTTAAATGTTGCCACTTCCGGACAAACATTTCTGCAACCGACTTCCTTGTATGGCCCGGGATTCGGTCCGCCGATCGGCAGACCCTTTACCGCACAGTTTGGAGCCAGATTTACTTTTTAAGTAGATTTCCAACAGAGTGCATTTTTGTCAATAACAAAAAAGCGGAACCGAGATGGATTCTCGTTCCGCTTTTTTAGGTCTAAAAATATATTGTTCCTGCCAGCAAAATTCTATCTTTGACTCCCGAATTAAAAAGACTACTGAATCTTGTAAGCCTTTGATTTCCAGACGACGATGACCGTTCCATACAGCTGATTGCCGATCGACTGCAGGCCCCGGTCGAGATTCCGGTAGTCGGAAGTTCCGCGTTTGACCGTTTTTGTTTTTTGTCCCGTGTAGGCGGTATCTGTCCAAACACCGTTTTTATATGTGAAGTTTTTACCGTTGACCTTCCGGTCTGATTTTGATCCTTCGGCCTTTTTCTTGGATTCTTTTTCGTCATCGTCAGCTTTTGCCGGAGTTTTTTTCGCACGTACCGAACTGTCCGCCGTTGCTCCGCTGCTGGTCGCCGCAGGCTTATTGGCGGGTGGCGGCGGACTTAATTTGAGTTCATCTTTCTCAGCCGGTTGCCGGTCTTCATTTTTCAAACTCTCCGTTCGGGCGACAATTCTGGCATCGTTCATTTCTTCGGCGGTCGTATTTTCGGACGAGGCGACCTTATCGGCCGAATTATCGCGTTTTGAACCCGTTCTGCCCAAATTTTCCCGGCGGCGTTCGGCTAAAACCTCGCCCGCTTCTTTGATTTTGGAATCGCTTAAAGTCTCCTTTTCATCCGCAACTCTATTCGCCGCATCCGCACCGACATTTGCCGTCGAATTTGCATTGGCCGCCGCCGCCATTTCCGTATTCGATTCCATCGCGGTATTGGCATTTGCCGAATCCTGGACGTCCGCCGTCGCCGCTTCTTCCATCGTTGAGGCGTTGGCGTTTGAAACATTCGTGTCGGCCTGTGCCATTTCGCTTTCGCCCGAATACTGACTGTTTTGAACAACCAGAAAACCGATTCCGACGGCGAAAATAAGTGCCAGTGCTCCCATTCCGAAGGCGAGATTTTTTGTGGCGAAAATTTTCTGATACCAGGGAATTTCCGCGGCGGACACGACGGCGGTTGCCGCCTGTACTTCATCGGCAGAAGAAACGGAAGCGGCGTTTTCCTCTTCCGCTTCGCTGTTTAAGACGATCACATTTGAAAGAATTGTCCGGCACCTGCCGCAGTCGGCCAGATGTTTCACGACGCGGGGCCGGGCCTTTTCCGGCAGAGCATTTTCGGCAAACATAGAGATCTCATCCGCGTCAATATGCACATTTTCAGCTGCCGTTGACGCACTTTCGCCTTTCGCCATCTGACGAAGCAGAGAATCTATTTCTTTGTCGAATTCAAAATCCATAACTTTAAGAATAGAACACGAATTAACACGGATTTAGCGGATTTCTCGCCGATTTTTTTTGAATTGCCGAATTTAAGGAGAACTCTTTATTTTCATAAAGATCCGCGTTAATCCGTTCAATCCGCGTTAGTCCGTGTTCTATTTTCTTTCTCTTGTCCGGCATATTTGCCGAAGCCACTTACAGAACGCCCGGCGGAAATATTTCTTGCAGAAATATCAGAAATAAAACGGCCGTGAACATTTTCTCAAGGTTCATCCCCAATTTTTCCGCCGAATCGCTCAGATAATTTTTGACTTCCTTTTCGCTCCAACCATGTTTTTCGCTCAGGGCTTTTTCAACCGCTTTGCGGATCGCATCCTGAATCCGCACAAGTTTCCGACTTGCCGTCGCTTCGTGAAAACCGAACGTATTGGCAATATCCTTTAATTTCAGATCGTCGAAATAATAAAGCTTCATTATCAGCCGATCCTCGTCATCGAGGCTCGCCACAGCCCTCTGCAGAGCCTCGACAATATCTTTCTGGGCTTCCGCTTCGCTGTAAATTTCTTCCGGGTTTTCCGCCGCCGAAACGACCGTTTTATAATCCGCTTTTTCCGCCGAATCCTGTGCCAGAATTTCAAACTCGCGGTCGTCTTCCGTCTGCACGATGCGTTTCATCTTGCGGAATTCGTCAATCGCCAGCTGATTCGTCACCGCCCTGAGCCAACCCGCCAGGCTTCCCTTGCCCGAATAATAAGCGAGTTTGCTTTTTTTGTTTCCTTTTTTATCGGTTCTCAAACCGTGCAATTCCGCCCAGATCGAACCGGCTAAATCCTCGGCATCTTCCTTATTTTTCGCAAATTTATAAGCGGCGGATTTAACGCTTGAGTCGAAATTCAAAACCATATCTCCCCAAGCCGTCTCATCGCCCCGTTCGCAGGCAATTATCAAACACAGATCGTCCGCCCGCAGAGAATCTATAAACTCTCTGATCTCGGCGTGTCCGGCATCTTTCTTATCCCGCAAAACATATTTTTCAACCGCCGAAACGATCCGCGTTTCCAGATCGTCAGCCTTCAGTCCGCGTGAATTTTCCGCCCGCGACAAAAGCCGGGCGATACATTCCCCAACTGTGGTCTTATGTTTTGCGGCAAGCGAAGTCATTTGGTAAATTCCCGAAAATTTTAGCATTATTTCCTTTTCAAAGGAATTCCTAAACGGAACGCCGTCATCTTGACGGCAACCAACGCAAGAAGCGTTGGAACAAACTTTCTTAACTTTAAAGATAAATTTTGACTCTGAAGTTTATAGTATATTTTTTCGTGCTAACGCACTCATTGCCGGCAGGTTGCCGGCGTTCCGTTAGTTTTCGGAACAATTTCGCAAAATCGGTGTCTATAGTTTTATGCGTAAAATTATAATTCTGTTAGCGTTTAGTTTTTTATTCGCTCAAAATTCATTTTCACAAAGAAATGGCGGACCGGTCTGTAATGATAAAGCGACTTATTTAGAAAAGCCTTCATTTGCTACCGAAGACATCCAAAAGAAAATAAACGGTTCGGTTTACGTGCGGATAAGAATTGATAAAGAGGGAAACGTAGTTTCAGCCGAAGCACAAAGCGGTTCACCGCTTTTGCAAAAAGAAGCGGAAGAAGCGGCTTTAAGGTCAAAATTTGAAAAATCGCATTCTCCATGGACCGTAATACGTTGGATGGGACTTCAATAG
>JBGTRS010000400.1:0-4531 GCA_041940665.1 Pyrinomonadaceae bacterium
TTTATCGCCAAAAAGCCGAAGAAATAATCCGGCGCGCTTTTCAGAAATTAAATCAGAAACCTACGACGGACGAAATTCTAAACCCGACTTATGAAGTCAAAGTTTGCGGCGGTTCGGTGCGCGTGCGGCTCGATGCGGTGGAAATTGTTGAAGAAGCCGGCGAAAAGCGGGCGGTCATCCGCAAATATAAAACCGGAAAATCGCCGAAAAAAATCAACGCCGACAACACCGAAGTTTTGATGATAGTCGCCGCGCAGGAAAATTTTCCGGACGCTCAACCGTTGTTGCAGCGATTTTATCTGAGTGACGATGAGGTGCGCGAAGTCCCGGTCACTCAAAGATTAATAAAAAACCGGCTGGAAAAATACGAATCAGCAATTGAAAATATCGGCAGAAGACGGTTCGATCCGCTGCCGAAAGACGATTGCCCGAGATGCCCGCATTTCTTTATTTGTCCCAGCGGAAATGTAAAAGTTTAAACCGTTCAAAAACAAAAATTTCACCTTAGACCGAAAAGTTTTTTCAATTTTTCGGTTTTTTTATTTCCGATTTTCACAAAAGCCATTCATTTCTTTATGCAGAGAGCGAAAACACAAGCTCGGGAGTAAAAGAAAATGGCAAAGCACAAAATTACTTTCAATCAAATTTTAACCAAAGTCGAACAAGAAAACGGCGAAAAACTGATGCGCAAAGCGCGTCTGGCAAATCGGCTGGCGAAAAAATCGCACGGCGCGCAAAAGCAGGCAGCCTATCGGGTAAAATCAGGCGCACTGGGTTCATTGGTCAGGAAAATGCCGGCTCGCGTTGATATTCGCAAGGATATCATTCTGACGAATTTTGTCGTTATCGAACTGAAAAACACAAATGAAGGACTGCATTTTCCGATTTCGGCATTTTAACTACATTTAAGAAGTAGGAGCAATGAACGTATGAAAAAGAGAATCACTACTATTGATATCGAAACGCTGCCTACGGCGCAGCCGTTTGAAAGCAAACTGTTCTGGGAAACCGAAGAACAATACAGGAAAACCGCCTGCGACGCTAACTTAGGCAGAATTTTGTGCATAGGTTATGCGGAACAAAACGAATCGGGCGAGCTGACCGAGCAGGGCTGTTTCGGCTGGCGAGCGGAGACCAGAGACTTCGAACCGGACGAGCGGGTAATTTTAGCCGAATTCTGGCAGTTTATGCGCGGATTCAACACGAACCGTGACCTCATAATCGGACACAATATTTTGGATTTTGACTTACCTTTTATTAACCAGCGCTCAATTATTAAAGGCGTACGCCCGACGGTTGATTTCTATTTCGGCAAATACCGCCAACAGCCGATTTTTGACACGATGCGCGTCTGGGACTGCTGGAAATGGGGCGGCTCGACTTCATTAAAAAAGCTTTCTTACGCTCTGGGACTTGATTGCCCAAAGGCGGGCGGAATTTCCGGCGAAAATCTTTACGATGCTTTTTCTGAAGGAAGATTTGAGGAGATTTACCGCTACTGCATGCGCGACGTGAAAGTTACGCATAACGCCTGGCGAAAGATGAATTTCACATACCCGGCGGAAAAATCAAATGTAATGGCGCTTGCCGTTTGATGGTTAATTCTCTCACAAAAGACATCGGTTACCTCACTCCTCACCTTTTAATTTGGTTCGCGAGTTTGGAGGTTAACGAAAATTCTAGCGAATCTGTCGAGCAGGGAAGATTTTTTAAATTACAAAGGAGATTAAATATTATGACTGTACTTGATAATTTTATCGGTCGCCTGAAAATCGGCGAAGCACTTACCTTTAACGGTCTCGTAATCAAACCCGTTTTTACGGAAACGGATTTCGCCCTCCCTTTTTTGACGTTGGAAGAGGCTTTGGAGAAGGAGCTTCTGGAAATTTTGGAAAAGTCGGAGGACGGACATGTACCGGAGTTGCTTGTCAAAAACATCGGTGATCTGGACGTTATCATCCTTGAAGGCGAAGAACTGCGCGGTGCCAAGCAGAATCGTATTGTCAATACGACGATCATCGTTCCTGCCGGTGCTGAAATTGTCGTGCCCGTCTCGTGCGTTGAACAGGGACGCTGGCACTACACTTCAAGAAAATTTTCATCTGGTGAAAACGTGCTTTATTCGAGTCTTCGGAAAAAGAGTCACCGCTCGGTAACCAAGAGTCTTCGGATGCATCGTGTTCACCGCTCGGATCAGTCGGAAATCTGGTCGGATATAAAATCAAAAGCTGAGCGTCTCGCGATCGAAAGCGAAACAGATGCGATGAGCGACATTCAGTTCGCTCTGGCGACTCCGGAAGCAGAAAAAGATTTGTTTGAAGAAATTCCATATCAGGAAAAACAAATCGGCTTTCTGGCTTTTATCAATGGCGGGTTCGCCGGCGGCGACTTTTTCGGTTCAAGCGAGCTTTGCCGGAAACAGATGAAAAAGCTTCTGCGCGGTTATTATCTGGATGCGGTTGATAAAGGCACCGAATTCCCAAAAGTTGAGGCGGGTGAAATTCTGGAGCAAATTTCCAATGCCCATCAGGAGCAGTTTTCGACGATCGGTAAAGGAACTGAAATTCGTTTTGAGACAGATAAGATTCAAGGCGCATGTAAATTGGTCGAAGAAAACGTTTCACATCTCACTATTTTTCCGCGAGAATAGAGTTGATAATTACCAAGTGGGACATCGTATGTTCATTTAGAAAGATGATGCCTCACCTTCTCTAAACGACCAAATTATAATTTCTAATTTTCTTTTAATCTTTGATCAATTACTAAATGAAAATGGATTTTAACGACAGTTTAGTATCTAACTGAAATTTGCTCGACCTGAATGATGGCTATGATCCGCTCATTTTAAGTTGCAAGTTCTAAAATTCACCGTCCGTTAAATGGCAGCAGTTCGATAGAGATATTAATTATTTCCGGGAATGGGTATATCATTACTTAACCCAAATGATACAGCGTTAAATCCCTGCGAGGATCTTTGCACATACCAAATGCCGGTTGAAGGACGATAAACTGCGGCATCGCTTTTGCCGTCTCCGTCATAATCCGCTTGGACTGGAATATCTTCAGACAGTCCAAACGGAAAACCGTAATATGAATTATCTTCCGATCTAAGAATATACCAATATCCATTTGAAGGGCGATAAATTGCCACATCGGTTTTGCTGTCACCGGTAAAGTCACTTTGAACCGGTTTATCTTCACCGGTTCCAAAACTCAGAGCAGTGATCGTATTATTCAAACTGCCTCTAATCCACCACTCTCGATTTCCCGAATTAATTCTGGTAACTGCGAGATCGGCTTTTCCGTCTCCATCAAAGTCCGAAACGACCGGTCTATCTCCGTTTTGACCAAAAGCGATAATATCCGTTCCGCCGGTTGATTTGTGAATATACCAAACCCCGCTTTGAGTACGAAAAACGGATTGATCGGCTTTACCGTCTCCATCAAAATCTGCCGCTGACGGAATATCTCCCGATGTTCCGAACGGGAAGGCATAAAAAGTTCCATCTTCAGACCGAAGCGTATACCAAAAACCGTTAGATGGTCGCCAAAAGGCAATATCAGTTTTACCATCGCCGGTATAGTCGGCAGCTAACGCTTTGTCTTCCGCATTTCCAAATTCGGCAGCGGAAACGGAATTTGTTTGACTGTTTAAGATCCACCATTGACCGGAAGAGGGGCGATAAACGGAAATATCAGCTTTTCCGTCCGCGTCGAAATCCGGATTTGCTTTTATCGTGGACGAGGCGGGAGATGTTACATTGAGTATTACGCCTCTGGAATTTCCTCCCGTATATCCGATGTCCGGTTGTCCGTCTCTATTAAAATCGCCGATCGCCAGCGTCTGGCTGACTGTTCCCATATTATAAAAGATCGGCTGCTGCCAGACGCCGGAATCCCGGCTTCCGGAAACAACAATGACGTTTCCGAATGTACTTTCGTTCATGATCATAATGACATCGGAAACTCCATCGCCGTTAAAATCGCCGATTTTCATGCTTTGAGTTTGATTGAAGGAATAGTTCGGAATATCGCGAAATAAAATTTCTGAAAATCCGCCCTGACCGTTTCCTAAAGCGACTGTCATTTTGCATGTATAAACAGGGGATCCGGTTAAACCGGCGACATCGGATTTTCCGTCTCCGTTAAAATCTCCAACTATAATTTGACGCATAGCAGGCACGAGAGTTGAAGACGGAACGAATCTGCCTTGTCCATCTCCGAGATACAAGTAATTATCGGAATTTATATTAATAACGATGTCTGGATTGTTATCGGCATTAAAATCCGCCGATTGCAATTCGAACGGAACATACTGCGGAAGTGTAATAGGAGAGCCGGGCGCGATAGTAAAAGATCCGTTACCGTTACTTAATAAAGCATAACCGGAAGAAGCAGCATTGAAATTTTCTCCTGTAGCAAAAACATCGTCTCTGCCATCCCTGTTCATATCGAACACAACGATTTTTTTGATTGAAGAGTTAATATTTGTAGTGCTGACCGGCGGGGTGGCTAATGCGCCGGCTCCGTT
>JBGTRS010000401.1:0-4525 GCA_041940665.1 Pyrinomonadaceae bacterium
AGCGGGCGATCCGCGGCATTGTTCGAAACGGACGGTTTTGGGAATCGTTGGCCGCGACGGCTGTCACGCCGAGTATTTAACTCTACCGGCAAAAAATCTTCTGGAAGTGCCGGAAAGTGTTTCGGACGACCAAGCGGTTTTTGCCGAGCCGCTGGCGGCGGCATACGGAATTACCGAACAGATCGAGATTTTGCCCGAAACCCGCGTTGCCGTCATCGGCGACGGTAAACTCGGAATTCTCTGTGCCTGGAGTCTGGCATTAAAAAGCGACAACTTAAAACTGATCGGCAAGCATCAGAATAAATTAGACACGGCAGAAAAAGGCGGACGGGTTGAGGGGATTTTGCTCGAAGACGCTGAAACGATGATTCGGGAATTCGATGTCGTCGTTGAAGCATCGGGTTCGGAGAGCGGTTTTGAAACGGCTCTCGATCTCGTCAAACCACGCGGAAAGCTCGTCTTAAAGTCAACTTTTTCAGGTCGGCCGACGTGGGAAGCGTGGCGGGTCGTGGTTGATGAAATAACGATCATCGGTTCCCGTTGCGGAATGTTTTCGCCCGCTTTGGACATTCTAAAATCAGGCGAAATAAATGTCGAAAGTCTAATCTCGGAAGAGATTCCGCTTGCCCGCGGCGTCGAAGCAATTGAAAAAGCAACGCAAAAAGGCATTATGAAAGTCTTGCTGTCGATGGGGAATTAACTGATGACAGATAACTTTTACACTTTTTGACCGTAAAAAAAATTATTGTCAATTCACGACAGGCAATTTATACTGGAAAATCAGGTTTTGATTATCCCAAGATTTGGTTCCAATAAAGTAAGGAGAAGTAAAAAACGGTATGTTTGAAATTTTAAATGGGTCTGACAGAAAATCTATTCGCAATCATAATTTTATAAAGGCATTTTCCGCATTTGTTCTGGCGATGGCGGTCAATGCCGCTACTGTCTTAGCCCAACCGCCCGAAACTATTCAGAAAACGAAAGGGACGACCGTTTCTCCCGAAATGCTTTCGGCTTCATTTGCCGAAGTTGCCAATCAGGTCGAACCCGCCGTCGTAAACATAGATACAAAAGGAAAAGTTCCCGATATAACCATCAGAGGCAATGAAAATTCGGAGGAATCTTTAAGAGATTTCATCGAAAGATTGCCACGCCGTCCGTCTTATGCGGTCGGAAGCGGTTTTATCGTTGATAAAGCCGGATATATTTTGACGAATTATCACGTCGTTGAAGATTCGGCAAGGATCACCGTGCGTCTGCAAAACGGCGATGAATACGTTGCCCGGATAATCGGACTTGATGAAGAGACCGATCTGGCAGTTCTGAAAATCAATGCCGGAAAGGATTTGCCGTTTTTGAAGTTCGGCAACTCCGAAGGCATCCGTATCGGCGACTGGGTTCTGGCGATCGGTTCGCCGTTCGGTCTGGCGAGAACGGTGACGGCCGGGATCATTTCGCAAACCAACCGCGAAACGCCGACCAACAGTCCGTTTCAAAAATTTATTCAGACGGATGCGGCGATCAACCGCGGAAATTCCGGCGGCCCGCTCGTCAATATGAACGGCGAAGTGATCGGCGTCAATTCGCAGATCGCCACTTCGACCGGAGATTACAACGGCATCGGTTTCGCACTTCCATCAAATGAAGCGGCTTATGTCTATCAGCAGATTTTGGATAACGGCAAGGTGCGACGCGGATACCTGGGCGTTTATCTGGATTCGGTCGGCAAGGAATTTGCCGAAGTTTACGGCTTAAAAGACACGAAAGGTGCGATCATCACATCGGTGCGGGACAAAGACGGAGCGGCGGCCAAAGCCGGTTTGCTGGATAACGACATCGTCATTTCGCTCGACGGCGTAGCGGTTGAAAATCATCAGGATTTCATCGCCAGGATCGCTTCGATCCCGCCGGGCAGAGACGTCAAAATCACTTTCTTGCGTGAAGCGGGCAGAAATCTCGTCCAACAAACCGTTTCGGTCAGACTCGATGAGCGGCCGGGCAGTGAGGTCGTCGCGACGGAGGACGGTTCGCGAAGAAAACTTCCGGTCAACGGGGCGGAAGATGCTTCTTTACCGTTCGGTTTGACCTTGATCGAGCTGAACGCAAAAAATGATGAAACCTTCAGATTAAAAGGCGAACGTGGACTTTTGATCAGAAAAATAGATCCGGCGAGTTTTATTGCCGACGTCAAAACGACAACCGGATCAACGGCGTTAGAGCCGAATGATCTGATCCAGAGAATCAATCGTCAGACGGTTACGGATATTGCCACTTTCAACCGGATCGTCGGCAACTTAAAACCGGGCGATCCGGTCGTGCTTCACGTTTCGACCTACGACCGCCGAACCCGCCGCGTCGTTCCGCGGATCGTTCAATTCACGGTGCAGTAACTTGTACATATAAAATGCAAAAAAGCAGAGATGATCTACATATTTTCATCTCTGCTTTTTTGGTTTTAAACGTGGATCGAGGTTTGAAGTAAAAGGTTTGAAATAATTGATAGTTGATAACTGATAATCGGTTGTATTTCAATCTATCCGGTTATAACTTTTTTACTCTGGATGCACATTTTGAATCACCTGGAAATCACACAATGTTTCAAACTGATGCCGTCATCGGTGGCTTTGAATTTAACTTCCTGTCCTTCGGTCAAACCCGAAAATTGACTTTTAGCAGTGGGCGATGGATTGCAGGTGACAAAATTGTTGCCGGCGACATCCAGAAAATGATTGTCCGAACCGATCTTTTTAACCGTTCCGCTGATTTCGATAATTTTACCGAAGTATTTTTCACGATTCTTTTTCTGTTTTTCATAATCCAGATTGTAATCGGCCACTTCGTCGTAGTATTGTTTGGCTGAAATTGACATATCCGCTTTTTCGTCGGCAATGACCGGCGGCTTTTTCTCAAGCACGGCACAGCCTTTGAGTTCGGCTTTGTAATCTCCTGCAACCCGGCATTTTAATCTGATCCGGTCATCTTCCTGAAGGTTTGCCAATTTACCGCTTTGCGATTGTCCGAGTTCGAGTTTGAGCGAACCGCTCAGCGTTCGGAAAAATAATTCTTTGCCGTCAAAAGGTTTGAACAGATATGCCCGGCCGGAAATTTCGACCGTTTTACCTTTATATTTGGCAAGCCCCGCTTTCCATTTATCCGTATCATCCGCTTCCATTGCAAATTCAACTGCGGTAACCGTTAAATCGGCGGTTTTGTCGGTCTCAACGGCCGGTGTTTCGGTTGTTTGCGTGGCGGTTGAAGCCGTGTCGGAAGTTGCCGTCGAAGCGGAAGTTTTTTCGATCGGTGACAGATCGAGCGATTTTAAGAACGGCAGATTTTTGACAAATTCGATCACATCTTCCCAGGGAGCGACGGTCGTTCCTGAATAACTTTCGGCACGAATCGATGTGACGATCTTCCCGTTTCGGACCCAGATGCGGTTATCGCAAGACCAAAAGTTGCCGGCTTCATTGCCGCTTTTATCCTTTAATTGTCCTTCAAACTTGGTTTTTTCGTCCCGGCAATAGTGATAAGAATTTATTTGGCGAACGGCCGCACCTTCCAGCAGATACGAATGATAATCATAAACAATTTGAGAAGCTTGTTCATTTTTATATTTAATTCCCCAAAAGATTTTGGCAGTTCTTAAGAGACTTTTTTGTCCGAATGCGTTTCCGTCCAATTTGTATTTACCGACCGTCGGCGGTGCTTCGTCGGCTGTCGGGGAAGCCTTTGAACTTGTTACGGCCAGCAAAGCGATGACCGCCAAAAACAGAACGAGAATGCCGGCAAAAGCTCCGCCCGCCATCATAAAACGGCTGAAACCTTTTCTTTCCCTGTAAACAGGCGGTATGGCGTGCATTCCGGCAAATTGACTTTCAATTTTGGAGCGTTTGGCATCTTCCAGATTATTCACGGCATCGGCGGCATCGGCTAAAACGGCCGCAAAAACAAACGGCAGAATGATTATCGGCAGAATAAAAATGCCCGTGAGCAGTTGGAAAACCGGATTGGCGGCAAACATCTGGCTCGAAAGACGCGGAACGGATAAATTATGACGCTCGGCGAATTTATTGTAATCATTCGGATAACCGCCCCACACGCGAAAGATCCAGTAGAGCGAAAAAACGGGTATGAACAAAAAACCGATGGCTTTACCGACTGAAACTTCGGAATGTGCGTCCTGGATCGCTCCCCAGAGTTTTGCCAGCGTGTAGAGATGTAGAATGAGTGAAACGATGGAAAATTGAATTATCGCCAGAATCAGTAAGGACGATAACGTAAATAATATGCCCATTATTTCATAGCCGAATATGCCGTCAACGGATAAGACAAGCGCTATCAGAGAGAAGATCAAACTTCCCAAAAAGATGGCGGAACTTAATGACCAGACCACGAGTAAAACCTTTTTATTCATAGCGATTTCTCCTTTTTTTATAAAAGCCGAAATATGCACGAGAATACTTCAGCTTTTTGTCTAAATGCATTGCAGATAATGTATGAATTAAAAACCGTCTTTAATTCCGAT
>JBGTRS010000402.1:0-4512 GCA_041940665.1 Pyrinomonadaceae bacterium
GTTTTTCTTCCATCAAAGAACTAATTCCTGCCGAATAAACTAAAGATCGAACCTGCCGTCTGAGCCGTTTTTCGTCTGACGACTTCCATTCCCTTGCTCATATTTTGGAAAATTTTCAAATTTCCGAGATCGTCAAAATATGAATAGAAAACGGGAACCGCCAGCAAGGTCAAAAGCAAACACAGAGCTTGCCCGCCGACGATCAGAACACCGACCGACCGATATGTTCCCGCTCCCGCACCTCTGGCGATAACGAGCGGAATCATTCCGGCCACCAGAGCAAGCGTCGTCATCAGGATCGGCCGCAGACGGTCGCGGTTGCCCTGCATGATCGCGTCATACCGGCTCAAACCCTGCTCCCGCAGATTATTGATATGGTCAATGACGAGAATCGCGTTTTTCTTGACGACACCGAAAAGCAGCAATAAACCCAATCCCGAAAAGATATTGACCGTTTGCCCGGCGATCAGGATCGAAAGAATCCCGAACGGAACGGCAATCGGCAGAGTCAAAAGAATCGTGACCGGATGGATAAACGATTCGAACTGTGCCGCCAGAACGATATACATAAAAACAAACGAGAGAACGATCGCCAAAAGGAAATAAAATCCGGCTTTGCCGAGTTCTTTCGATTGTCCGACGTAACCGGCCTGATAAGTTGAAGGAAGATTCAGATCCCGCAAGGTTTTATCAATGTCGGCTTGAATGTTCGTCGCCGAACCGCCCGGTCTCGTATTGGCTAAGATCGTCACCTGCCGCTGACGGTCAATCCGGTCAATCGCCGAAGGTCCCGTTCCCTCCTTGGCCGTGACGACCGTATCGAGCGGCACCCAACCGACTTTTGTAGAAGGTACGATGAGACGTTGAAGTCCCTGCAGATCGTTGCGGAAATCCTGTTTCGCCCGGACGCGGACTTCATATTGCTCGGTTCCTTCGTTAAAGTTGGTCGCTTCCTGACCGGCGACAAGGATGTTCAGAGCCTGCGAAATATCGCCGACGCGAACCCCCAGATCGGCGGCCTTTTTGCGGTCGATCTCAAACTGAACTTCCGGCTTTCCGCTGATCAGGGTCGAATCCACATCGACCGCGTCTTTGTTTTTCTTTAAAACCTCGATGAACTTTTCCGAATACTCCTCGAGTTTTTTGAGATCGGGTCCGCCGATAAAAAACTGGACGTTAGCGTTGCGGAAACCGCCGCCGGAAAACGCCTGCACCTGCTGAACCGCCGTCCGCAGTTCGGGCGGATAATTTTTCGTCAGCAACCCGCGGGTGTCGCTCATCAAGTCTTCCTGCGATTTTGAACGCACGCTCAAGTCGGTCAACTTCACATAGATCGTTCCGGCATTGACGACGCCCGATTGTCCGCCGCCGACCGTGATGAGCGTGTCGGTGACGCCCTCCATCTTGCGGATGTCGCTCGCCACCCGCTCCATCAGAACGGTCGTTGCCTGCAATGAAGTTCCCTCATCGGTGCGAACCGAAACCTCAAACTGTGATTGATCGTCAACCGGCAAAAAGTTTTTTCCGACGAGCATAAACAATGGCACGATGCTCAAGACGACCAGCAGACATGCCAGAGCGATCACCCACCGGTAATTCATCGAAAAGACGAGCATTTTGTGATAGATCTCGTCAATGTGCCGGTAAAACCAGGAATCTTTGCTTGTCTGTCCTTCGCCCTTCGTCCTTCGCCCGTCGTTTTCTTCGAGCAAAGGTGAGTCCGCCATTTCGGGAATTTCTTCGTCCGATGCTTCTTCATTCAAAATCAGATTTTCTTCTGCTTCCCCGTTTTGCTCATTAATAATAACGGCTTTTTCGGTTTCGTTCTTTTTAAACTCATCCTCCTCTATCTCCGGTTCAATTTCCTCTTTCTCAAACTCATACGCAATTGTTTCCAGTCCCGATTCTTCTTCGGAAATCTCCCCTTCTCCGTAAGTCCCTTTCTCCCCATCTTCTTCAACCGGCGGTTTCCATTTGATCAGCCGGGCCGCCAGCATCGGCGTTAAGGTAAAGGAAACGATCAGGGAAACACCGATGGCAAAAGCGGAGGTTAGACCGAACGAAGACATAAACCGGCCGACAATTCCGCCCATAAAACCGATCGGAACAAAAACCGCCATCAAGGAAAGCGTCGTCGCCAAAACCGCCAACCCGATCTCCCGCGTGCCTTCGATCGCCGCCCGATACGGCGACATTCCTTTTTCCTCGATAAAACGGTAGATGTTCTCGAGAACAACGATGGCGTCATCAACGACGATTCCGACCATCAAGGTCAGGGAAAGCATCGTGATGTTGTTGAGCGTATAGCCCATCGCATACATCAAACCGAAGGTCGAAATGATCGAGGTCGGAATGGCGATGGCGGCGATCAGCGTCGAACGGAAATTCCAAAGGAAGAGAAAAATCACGATCGTCGCCAGAATGCTCCCGATAATTAAATGCTCTTCGATGGCATGCAGCGAGGCTTCGATAAACACGGAGTTATCGCCGATAACTTGAAGTCGGTAATCTTTCGGCAAACCGCCCTGGATTTCATTCAAGACTTCTTTGACCTCGTGAGCGACGGCAACCGTATTTTCACCCGATTGTTTGGAAACGATCAGCGTGACGGCGGGTTTTCCGTTTAAGAAAGACTGCGAGCGGAGTTCTTCCGCCCCATCCTCGACCGTGGCGATGTCCTTGATCTTTACTTCATAACCGCCGCGGTTGGCGACGACGACGTTTTCAAAATCCTCGACCTTTTGAACCTTGCCGAGCGTGCGAACATTTACCTCGCGTGAGCCTTCATCAATGCGTCCGCCCGGAAACTCAAGGTTCTGCACCCGCAACGCAGCGGTTACTTCGACCGGTGTAATATTAAACGCTCGCATTTTGTCGGGATCAACCCAGACATTGACCTGCCGCTCGCGGCCGCCGACGATCTGCACCTGACCGACGCCGTTGACCGATTCGATCCGCTCTTTAACCTTATTTTTGGCGACTTCCGTAACTTCCCGAAGGGAATCCGGGGCGGAAACGACGATTCGCAGAACGGGAGCAGCATCGGAATCGAGTTTCAAGACGGTCGGTTGTTCGGCTGTTTCGGGCAAGTTCGGAATCGCCTGCTGAACCCGGTTTTCAACCTCCTGAGCGGCGACATTGACATCCTTTTCCAGAACGAATTGGACGAACACCTGCGAAACGCCTTCGAGAGAAGTCGAACGCATCTCGTCAATTCCGCTGACGGTATTGACGACTTCCTCGATTTTTTCCGTAATTTCCGTTTCGATCTCGACCGGCGATGCTCCCGGATTGACGGTCGTGATCGTGATCGTCGGAAAATCAACCTTCGGAAAAAGATCAACACCCAACGAAAAAAACGAAAACGCCCCGACCACAACGAGCGACAAGATCAACATCGTCGCAAATACCGGACGCTTGACACATATTTCGGCTAACCACTGCATAATTCTTTTTTGAGTTCAGAGTTCAAAGTTCAGTGTTCAGAGTTTTTTTTACTTGAACTTACTTCCCTTTAAATCTGAACTTCGTAAATACTTTATAAATCCGCCTAACAAATTTCCTATTTCACTTAATTCTTTGTAAATATCATCAAATTGTTCTTGTGTTATGTAATCTTGGTCATAAGCAATATAGATTTGCGAACGTGCTTCGGCACATGATGCCTTTGCGACCGTCAGAAAATTTACAAACTCTTTATTTCCTTGACGCTCAAAGCCTTCAGCAATATTCGACATTATTGAAATTGCCGAACGGCGAATTTGATCCCGCAAAGCAAAATCCCTGCTAAATTCACCAAATTTTGACAAATCGTAAACCTTATTTGTAACTTTACGAGCCAACTGCCAAGATTTAATGTCTTCAAATTTTTCAATCTTCGCCATTTTAAAATTTCAATCTCAAATCAATGTGTTGAAAAACGAACTTTGAACCCTGAACTCTAAACTTTGAACAATTACTGATTCACAATCACTCCGTCGCCCAGTTTATTGATATTGCTGACTGCGACGGCTTCGCCTTCCTTAACGCCCTGCTTGATCTCGATCATATCGTCTTCAAGCAAACCCGTTTGAACCAATCTTTCGTTGGCGACGCCGTCTTTGATGACAAAGACGACATTTCTGTCGCCGTCGGCACGCACGGCAACGGCCGGAATCATCACGGCGGGTTCGGGTTTGGATTGGGTGATGCGAACGGTCGCAAACTGTCCGGGTTTTAATAAACCGTTGACATTCTGGACTTCGGCTTCGACCGTCAAAGTTCTCGATTGCGTGTTCAGACTCGGCAGAATTCTTACGATCGTTCCCGCAAATTTTCTATCGGGATAGGCCGAAACCTGTGCCGAAACGCCCTGCCCGACCGAAACCTTGCCGATGTCTTGTTCGGGAACGTCAATTTTCAATCTGAGAATCGCCGTCCGCACGATCGTGGCGATCTTCGCATTCGGCTGATTCGGAGAAAGATATTCGCCCGGATCGGCGTTTCGTTCGGAAACATACCCGCTGATCGGTG
>JBGTRS010000403.1:0-4503 GCA_041940665.1 Pyrinomonadaceae bacterium
ATTGCCAACGCGATCTTTAACGCCACCGGAAAACGCATCCGCGACCTGCCGATTACGCCGGATAAATTGCTTTAGTTTCTAGGGACGAGTGATGAGGGACGAGAGACAATGGATTTTCTCTTCTCTCGCCCCCCGTCCCTTGTCCTTGTTCATCAATTTCATATGAAAGAAATTCAGGAAATTCTCAAAAAAATCTCCGAACTACAACCCGATGAAAAAGCCGTTCTCGCCACAGTTGTTGATGTGCAGGGCTCGAGCTATCGTCTGCCGGGAGCGAAAATGCTTATCTTGGAATCGGGCGAAACATTCGGCATCGTTTCGGGCGGATGTCTCGAAGCGGACGTTTTGGAACGGGCGAAAAAAGTCTTGGAAACGAATGAACCGCAGGTTTTTACGTATGACACGACCGACGATCTCGATTCGGTTTTCTCCATGAATATGGGCTGCCGCGGAATTGTTCGGATTTTGCTTGAATCAATAAGTAACCAATACTTAGATTTTCTTATAAATTCTTTCGAGAAAAAGAAAGGAGTTTCTTTAGTTTTCCTTGCACCTGAGGATCAAATTGGGCGGCGTGTTTATTTTTCAGAAGATAGCGTACGAGGTGAGCAAATAGAAAAAGATTATTTAGAGACACTTATTTCTGGACAATCACGAATTGGAAAATACAATGATTGGGAGTTTTTTTTTGAACGTATTAAACCGCCTTTGGATTTAACAGTTTTCGGTGCAGGTGCGGACGCTGTCCCGCTTATGAAAATTGCCAAAAATCTCGGTTGGCGTGTTAATGTCGTTGACCACAGAGAAAAAGTTTTGACCAAAGAAAGGTTTCCGAATGCCGATGAAATTATAATTTCACGCCCCGAAGATTTAAGCGAAAATATTGCCATCGGAGAAAATTCAGTCGTTGTTCTGATGACTCACAATTACGAACACGATAAACATATTTTGCGGCACTTATTGAAAACCGACGCAAAATATATCGGTGCGTTGGGACCGAAAAGGCGAACGGAGAATATCTTACAAGAATTAACGGAAGAAGGTTTGAATTTTAGCGAAGAGGATTTGAGCAAACTTTATGCTCCGGTCGGTTTGGACATTGGAGCCGATACGCCCGAAGGCATCGCCCTCTCGATCGTGGCGGAAATTCAGGCTGTTTTAAAAGATCGGACGGGCGGATTCCTTCGAAATCGAACGGGTTCGATCTATGGACGCGATGAGTAGTATCGAAATCATAATTTTAGCCGCCGGAGAATCAAAACGTCTCGGCAAGCCTAAACAACTGCTCGAATTTCACGGCCAAACGCTTATTTCCCGAACCATTGAAACAGCCCTTAGGGTCAATTCCAACAATGTTTCGGTCGTGCTCGGTGCAAATGCAGAAAAAATCAAAAAAGAGATCGAAAACTTTCCGGTTAAAATCTGTGTCAACGAAAACTGGCAAAACGGAATGGCTTCTTCGCTTAAAAGCGGTTTGGAAAATCTCGACGCGGAAATTGATGCCGTCATCATCATGCTCGGCGATCAGCCTTTGATCGAAGCAAGGCACATTAAATCTCTTATTGATAAATTTGAACAAACTCGAAACCCGATCATCGCCGCCATATACAAAAATACCAACGGAGTTCCGGCACTGTTTACAAAGAAATTTTTCCCCGAACTTTTGCAACTTGAAGGCGATACGGGTGCCAAAAAATTGATCCAAAAGTTTATTGATTTGGTTGAATCCGTCGAAATGCCGGAAGCCGCCATTGATGTTGATACTCCCGAAGATTTTCAAAAATTACAAGAACTCGAATAAAAAGCATTTCCCCGCTTGTCGCGTTTTTCCCTAAATTGCTAAATTTACTGAATGAATAAATCCTGGGAGATCGAGAATTTTCTCGAAGTTAAAAACAACCAACTTTTTATTGACAATGTTTCGGCGGTCGAGCTTGCCGAAAAATACGAAACGCCGCTTTTTGTATTCAGCGAATCGCGGATTCAATCCAACATCGAAAGACTCAAGCGGGCGGAAGATGTCATAGATTGCAATCTGAAGATTTGCTATGCGGCCAAAGCCAATTCAAATTTGGGAATCTTGCGAGCCGTTAAACAAGCCGGAAGCGATCTCGAAGTAAATTCCGGCGGCGAACTATATAAGGCTTTAAGAGCGGGTTTTGAGGGCAAACAGATAATTTTTAACGGCACCTCCAAGACCGAGAAGGAAATCGCCGAAGCCATCGAAGCGGAGATCTATGCGATCCAGGCCGATTCTTTGTTTGAGATCGAACTTATCGAAAAGGTCGCCAGATCATTAAACAAACGGGCGAATGTTTCACTCCGACTTGTTCCCGAGATCGAAAGCGATACCTTGCACGGCCTTCGAACCGCACTTTTGACCTCGAAATTCGGGATGATGCCCGAGGAAGCACTCGAAGCCTTCAACCGCTGGAAACCCGATGATGAATTTTTGAATCTGTGCGGAATACACCTGCATATCGGCTCCCAAAATCCGAAAGCCGAACCTTACCGGCAGGCGTTTTTAGCTCTGTTTGAAAATCTCCTCAAAATTTTCAACGAAACCGGCCATAAACTCTCGCACCTAAACTTAGGCGGCGGTTTTCCCGTCAATTATCTGAGGGATGATTCCAACGCGGGAAATATCTCGAGAGAGCAAAAATTCTTTTTCTCCGCCAGTCTCGAACCTTCGGAAGTCTTAAAACAGGCGTGGGATTCGGTCAAAGATTCTGCCGAAAAGGCAAACGCTTCGCATCTTTTGAAAACCATCGAACTCCTCATCGAACCGGGCAGAAGCGTGATTGCCGATGCGGGAATTTGTCTGACGAGAGTCAGAAATAAAAAACAACGCCCGATTTCAAATTTCAAATCTCAAGTTTCAGATGATAATGAAGAATCCAAAATCCAAAATCCAAAATCCAAAATTGATAACTGGCTTTTGACGGATGCCGGATTTAACATTTTGCTTTCGATGGAAACCTATAAATGGTATTACCATCTCATTTCAGCCGAACGGGCTTCCGCCGAACACGCAACGCCCTATAAAGTCGCCGGACCGCTCTGCGACGGCGGCGATGTCTATTTCGACATCGAAGGACAAGACCGGCTTCCCGATCATCGGCTTTTGCCCGAAAATGTTGCGGTCGGCGAAGTTCTGGCATTACTCAATTGCGGTGCGTATTCCATTGCCCAGATGTTTCCATACAACGGCCGCGAACTTCCCGCCGTTGTTTTGATACGGACAGATTCAAGCTTCGAGTTGATTCAAAAAAGATATGTTTATGAGGACCTGTTGACTCACGATTTGATTTGAGAAATCTGCATACACGATGAAAATAATGTAAAGTCAGTTCAAGAAAAGCCATTGAAAATGGCGGTATATTTGTAGCCCATAACGCCAGTTATGGGAACAGAAAAGCAGAATCATTTTGAGCGGTTAATTAACCGCGACATATTATTTATGTCGCCATTTTTAATGGCTTATCAAAATTTTGAACATTTTCCCCACGATTGGCATCGTGGGCTACAAATATATCGCCGATTTCATCGGCTAAAATGTTGATTTTTCACTTCAAACAGACGTTTTCTTATCTCGAACTGACGTTATTTATGTCGCCATTTTTAATGGCTTTGACGAATTATCTACCATATTCCCACGGTTTACACCGTGGGCTACAAAGATATCGTCGGTGTCACCGACTATCCCCGTAATTCTTATCTCGAACTCACGTTATTGTATAAAAATCTTCAGTTTTTTATTTCTTGTCTTCCTTTTCCTTCATCAAAGAAGCGACAAAAAATATGTAGTGAAAACCGGAAAGGGCGGCGAGCAGGACGACGATGACGTAAACGGTCATCAAATAAAACGTAAAATGAAAAACGGCGGCGAGCAAAATAAGGGCGACGGCGAGAACCTGCACGGTCGTGCTTAATTTTCCGAGCCATGACGGTTTGAAACCGCTGAATCCCGTCATAATATTTATTGCCGCGGCCACCGTGACGATCAGAACGTCGCGGCCGATGACTGCTGATGTCACCCAGAACGGGACGGGCAAAAGGTCGCTGTCAACTTCGGGAAAAATGTTGGGTAGAGTGAGAATGATAAAGGCGGTCGTCATCAAAAGCTTGTCGGCGATCGGATCAATGACCGTTCCGAGTTCCGATTCCTGTTCGTAGCGGCGGGCGATAAAACCGTCAATCCCGTCGGAAATTCCGGCAATGATAAAAACTATGAGAGCCAAAGTGCTGTAGCCGTAGAAAAGCAGACTGGCAAAAACCGGAATAAGAGCCATCCGCAAAAACGTGAGCAGATTCGGAACAGTGATGACTTTTGTAGATACCTGTTTCAATATTTTGTAAACGGAAAATGAAACATTTTGCACGAGGATTTGGACGAATCCATTAAAAATGTATGTTTTTTAAAAGAAAACGAAGCATTTCGTACGGAAGCCGTGAGGATCTACAGGAATTCGTTAATCGACTCCTCGTTACTTCTCAGAGTCC
>JBGTRS010000404.1:0-226 GCA_041940665.1 Pyrinomonadaceae bacterium
GAAGACAATTCCGTTTTGCTTAAACTGCTTGTTTCCAAACACGCCGACACGAGAGAATTTGCCGCGAAACTTTTGAAAGCGACGAATTACACCGATGCGGAAGCGAAAACTTTGATCGGTTTGCTGATCGCCGAACTAATAAGTTTTGACGAAGAAAAACGCGAAATTGCCGGAGACTTGAGCGGAGCGATTTTGCAAGGCTTCGGCAAAAATTTACGGACTTTGA
>JBGTRS010000404.1:236-4487 GCA_041940665.1 Pyrinomonadaceae bacterium
AATCGTCAATGATCTGCTCTCGCACGAATTATCGGAAGTTCAGGAATTCGGCGGACAGATTTTGCTCAATCACGAAACACCCGCCGAGGATTTGCCGAACGATCTGATAAATTCGCTCATCCGTTCGGAGTTTGAAGAAATCCGCAGTATCGGCATCAAGCTTCTCGGTCAGTATAGGGATGAAAACCTTTTGCAACGCGAAAAAGTTCTGTTCGCATTGCTTTCGCACGAACTCTCTGACATTCATAATGCAACCCGCCCGATCGTTGTGCGGCTGGCCGGAAATAACCGGCAGTTTGCCGAAAACTTTTCTTATTCGATCTTTATCGCTCTGCTTACGGAAGAAAAACACGAAGGCAGAAACGCACGGCTTTTGAACGTTTTGAGAGAGATTCCCGATTGGACAAAATTTGCCGACATCGAAACCGCGAAAATGCTCGTCAATTCCAAATATGCGGAAGCAACAGAAGCGGGCGGCTTGATTTTGCAAGACCGCATTGATGAATGGAGCGGAGAGTTTTCGACGGCTGAGATCATAGATTTTTCAAGCAATGAGATTCTCGTTATTCGACAGACTTCCTGGAAACTTGCTGAGATTAAGAAGGATGATTTGCGGGAAGAGGTTTCGTTTTTGATTCGTGCTTTGGATGCCAAATGGCGGGATTCGCGAGAATTCTGGCGGGAATTTTTCCGCCGGAATTTTACGGCGAAAGAATTAACGCCCGAAGTTTTGGTTTCGATCTGTGATTCGGTCAAAGAGGAAACACAAAAATTCGGACGTGATCTGCTTCTCTATTATTTTGAAGAGGAAAACGGCGTTGAGTATCTAATGAAGCTGAGCGAACATCCTTCGCCCGATATGCAGCTTTTTGCAACGAATTATCTGGAGAATTACGCCACCGATTCACCCGAAAAGTTGGAGAAGTTGTCGCCTTATTTTACAAGGGTTTTGTCTTTAGTAAACCGCTCGCGGACGGCCAAAGACCGGGTTTTGAGTTTTATGGAAAGCGAAGCTTTAAAGAATGAACCATCGGCGAAAATCGTGGCGGAAATTCTTGCCAGACAATCGGCGACCGTGGCCATCGGCGATAAGGCGTTGATGATCGAAGCGATGTTAAAAATCCGCCGGAGGTTTCCAAAGATAGACATTCCGATCAAAGTAAAATCAACGGAGGTGCGTGTGAATGCTGTTTGATTATGCTTACAAGGGAAATACGAGCGTGGCGAGTTCGGCCACCGCGACGGAGATGTCTTTCGTGCCGGATGCAACCCGCGAACCGACATTTTTTATTGCCGGGTTGCGGCAGAAGCTGGAATTTCGCGAAGCGATCTCCGCTCTGCACGAGGTCGTCGTTTCGGACTTGCGTTTCAAACCGAAAGACCGCACCGAATATCTGGAATGGGCCAAGCAACGCGAGGAAATTGACTGGCAGGAGGTAGCCTCAAGGCGTTCGGAAGTGGCCGAAAAGATCAAAGTTTTGCAGGACGAATTAAACGATTTGCGAAGCCGCAAAGCGTCACGCTGGCAACCTTTTTATAATGCGAGAGCCGCTTATTACAAATATCTCTACAAAAAACACTATGATCTTTGGTATGTGCTCGATCCGGTCATAACCGTTCATCCGGACGAAGTTTTCTTCGAATGTTTTTCGGAAGACGAATCGAGCTACGGGCGTTTGGGTGCGAATTATGAGGTTTTTGAGAACGTCAGCGAATTCGCCTGCGGGACGACCAACATTGATTATTCCGCCGCTCTCTATGACGAATTTCAAAAAATCCGCACGTATAAATCTACGCGGTTTGAAATCGATCCGAGCGGGTTTGAAGTAAAAACGGCGAAGGAAGACGCTTTCAAAGAAGTAAAAATTGATCTGCCTGACAGTTGGGTTCGCGGTTTTTTGCAGGTTTCATCCGCAATGAGCCTTCCGACCGTCAGTTTCGATCTGCATCCTCTGGACGTTCACAACATCTGTTTTATCTTGCGGCGGAAAAAGGAAAAAGACAGCCCGCGCTCGATGCGTTATATCTTAAAGCCAAATGAACCCGTCAAAATTATTTTTGAACCTTGGAATATAACGATAACTTGTGCGAGAACGCGGTTTGAAGGCCGAGAGCCGCACGAGATCAGAGTCTGGGGCAGACGCCGGATTTTAATTTTGGAACGCTTGATTTCCGTGGCGAAAAAATTCACGATTCACTTGCTCGGAACGGGTTTGCCGTCGTTTTACATCGCTGATCTCGGTGATCTGAATTTTACTCTGGGACTTTCCGGCTGGACGGCCAACGATTGGTCGAAGGCGGGAAATTTCGATCTGCTCGCACCGCGGGCAACGGTTGACGATGACACGAAACAGAAGGTTTTTGCAGGATTGAAAGAAAATTGGTTCGATACGCCCGAACAACTGGCAAAGAATCTCGATCTCGACAAAAGCGTCGTTTTGAGCTCACTGTCGGCTTACACGCAAGCCGGACGGGCGATCTATGATCTGAACAAAGGCGTTTACCGCGTCCGTGAATTGAGCCGTGAGCCGCTTCCTTTGGAAAAACTTCGCTTTGCCAACGAAAGAGAGCAAAATGCCGCCGCGTTTTTGGAAGCAAATGCCGTTAAAATAAAAAAGCGAAATGTAAAACAAAATGATTTTCTGGAACTCATCGGAACTGTTTCGGATAAGAACAGAACAGAAGAGATTTCGATGACAATAGATAATGATGAGCGGCTGGCAGACGCACAATGCAGTTGCAACTTTTTTATGATGAACAAACTGCGAAAAGGTCCGTGCGAGCATATCTTAGCCGTGCGTTTGAAAAATTCGCAGAGTTGGATTGATTTTTGAAAATTTTTCGGCAGAAGAAGAGTTGAACGAAGCGTTTTTTTTGCTTTTAAGCAAAAGCCTTGCAATCCGGTTGGTGTTTCGCCATCCATGCACACAGACTACACACGCTTCACTAGCTTGTTCTTAACTGTGCGGAATACCGTTACCGTGTATATTTCGGTTTGTATTCCGAGAATAAAATTATACACGGTAACGGTATTCCGCTTGAGTTGAACAATCTAGTCCTTTGATTTTACGAAGACGGCTTACGAGCAGATCAGACGCTTCGTTCAACTCTTCTGCTGCGGAAAAAGAACTGATGATAAGTGAAAAGTGATAGGTCAAAAATTTACTTATCAGTTATCACCTATCACTTTTCACTTAAAAGAGATGGAACAACCAAAAACACGACAAGAATTATATGAAGAGATTCGCAAACAGGGCGGACGGGATATGTTTGTGCTGGAAGAGATGATCCGGCTCGGTTTTTGGAAAGAATCGAGCGGTTTGCCGAATGATCCGGGCAACGAAATTCGCCGTGAAGCGGAATTGCAGGGCGAACTCGACAAATTGCGACGCGAAAACCGCAGACTTCATAATGAAGAAGCACTCCTCAAGGAATTACGCCAAGAACGTCTTGCCGAATCGCGTCGGAAACAAAAAGAAACAAGGGAACGCCGGGAAAGAGAAAGAAAAGAACGGGCTGAGAACTGGCAACGCCGCAAGGAAATGGAAATCGGCTATTTGGGTGAAGAGGTTTCAAAAGGCCTGAATAATTTTGAAACGGATGCGGAGCGGCTCAGGCAAAATAATCTGCCGGTTTATGAGACGATCGAGGAACTTGCCAGAGCAATGAATTTAACCGTCGGAAAATTGCGTTTTCTGGCTTTCGACCGCCGAACTTCGGAAGTAAATCATTATATACATTTTAAACTCCCGAAAAAAACGGGCGGTTTTCGGCTTATTTCCGCCCCGAAAACCAACTTAAAAACGGCTCAAACCTGGATTTTGGAAAACATCTTAAACCAGGTCGAGGTTCACGAAGCGGCACACGGATTCTTGCCCGGAAAAAATATCGTTTCAAACGCCGGAATTCATCTGAGATCAAAAATCATCGTCAATTTCGACCTCGAAGATTTTTTTCCTTCGATAACTTATAAAAGGGTCAAAGGCGTGTTCCGTTCATTCGGCTATGCGGAAGCGGCGGCGACGGTTCTTGCATTGATCTGCACCGCACCGGAAACGGAAGAGATCGAAATTGACGGCAAAAGATATTTTGTTGCCTCGGGCGAAAGACATCTTCCGCAAGGTTCGCCGGCAAGCCCGGCTATTTCCAATATAATCGCCCGAAGGCTCGACAAGGGATTAACAACTCTCGCCGACAATCACGGCTTTAAATACACACGCTACGCCGACGATCTGACCTTTTCGGCCAAAG
>JBGTRS010000405.1:0-4451 GCA_041940665.1 Pyrinomonadaceae bacterium
ATCAAGCAGAAAGTCATTTTTTCCAGAGGGAGAAATGATGAAGAGTCCATCAGCCCCAATGCCAGTATGGCGGTTACATAAGCGTTGAATTATAGATTCTTTGGCATCAATATCAGGAAAGTTTTCTGATAATATAAGAATGAAGTCATTTCCATTGGCGTGGCATTTGGTAAAGGGTATTTTCATAAGTATATATATTAAGTAAAGTTCTACTTTTTAAATTAACCACAAATGAACACAGATAAACACAGATTTTCAGTCATCAGTTTTCAAATTCCTTTGCGGTTCAATTTCTGATCAGGTTAAGAAAAAACGCCGTCAAAAAACAAAATCTTTGACGGCATTTATTTGGTCTGACTTAAAATCATTTTACAAATCACTTAAAATCATCTCTTGCATCACTGATCGGAACACGGTCCGTATTTTTTTCTTTGACGGCTTTTTGTAAAAGTTTTAGTGCCAACTTATAAAATTCATTATCTTTTTTATCTTTCAATGAAGGCTCACCGAATTTATCTATCAATTCCTGGGCGGATTTAAAATCACCGATTCGCCGATACATATTTGCAGTGATTAATTTTAGTATCCAATAGGTTTCTTCGGAATCTTTTAGTTCAGCTAATCTCTTTTTACCCGCAGAAATTACCTCTAGAGCATATTCTTTGTAACGGGCATCGTTTTTGCAATTATTGGCTTCCCAGGTGGCATTTAAGTATAACCACCAATAATCATCAAATTTTTCCCCGTTCAACTCTTTGATCTTTGCATAAAGATAAAATGTTGCGTGTTTTTGTGCATACAGGTCTTTGTAAGTTTTTGATTCGATGACTTTCTTTAAGCTCTCCAACTCTTCTTTGCTGTATTTTTCTTTAGTTACGACAAGACCGTTTGTCGGACATACGGGCAAGGGAACGGGAAACCGCATATAAGACACCGGTTCCCAATCGAGATGACGACCGTATGTTGAATGAGTTCCTAAAAAATAAGCGGTAAACTTTTCGCCGCCGATCGGACATTCCATTTCTTCGTCATAAATATGATGACCATCCGCTCCTCCGTTACAATTAAGTATATCGCCGGATTCACAATTTATTGATGGATCTTCAAATAAACCTGTGAAACTATACAAATTTTTACCATTAGTATTAACTATTGATATTGTTAGTATGGCGATTATCAATACCAGAACATTTTTCATAAGACCTCCTAAATAGTTTGCTTTAGGTTTAATGTTATTAGTCACCGAATCGGGTTGTAAGTGTCAGTAAAATTCTCAGTTATGTGGTATCTTTTTGATAATAAGATAGGTGAATTTTATTATCAAGATTTTTTTTTAGGATAAAAGTCATAATCATTTATAAATAAAATGAAAAAATCAGTTATCAGTTATCAGTTATCAATTATCAAGTTCCTTTGCGTTTTTTGCGTCCTTTGCGGTTCGATTTCTGCTCAAGTCAAACCCGTCTACGATCAAGGTGCGATCGGTTTGGGGCAACTTCTAAAACGCTTAAACAACACGAAAAGCGTGATGCACATCGGGGCTCACCCGGACGATGAAGACTCCGACTTGCTGGCGTATTTAGCGAGAGCGGAAAATGCCCGGACGGTTTATCTTTCATTAACCCGCGGCGACGGCGGGCAGAATGTTATCGGTCCCGAATTGTTCGAACCGCTTGGAATTATCCGCACGGAAGAACTCTTGCAGGCAAGAAGATTGGACGGCGGCGAACAGCTTTTTACGAGGGCTTTTGATTACGGCTATTCCAAGACTTTGGCGGAAGCAAAAGCGAAATGGAACGAGGAAGAAATAAAATGCGATGTCGTGCGGGCGATTCGCACGTTTCGTCCGTTGGTTGTCATCGCACGCTTTTCGGGAACGCCGAATGACGGACACGGACAGCATCAGTTTGCCGGTTACATTTCACCGATCGCGGTTGAAGCCGCCGCGGACGCGAATCAATGTAAAGACTTGAATTTACCGACTTGGCAGGTTTTAAAATACTATGTCGGACAAAGTTTCCGCGACACGAGCGAACCGACCTTAAAAGTGAACACGGGAAAATATGATTTCCTGCTTGGACGCAGTTACTACGAGATCGCCGCCGAAGGCCGCAGTCAGCACAAAACACAGGAACAGGGCGGTTTAGAGTTAAAAGGCGACAGATTTGCGGGAATGAATCTGATTTGGTCGAAAGTTGCGAAAGTCGAAAATGAGAAAAGTGTTTTTGACGGGATTGATACTTCTATTCAAGGAATTCCAAAGATTGTCGGTTTTACATTTGAAGAAATCACCAAAAATCTTTCAGACATTGAAGACATATTTGAAAAAATATTAAATTTCAAATCAGATAATTATCAAGATTATATTTCGCTTTTAATAAAAGGCTCAAAAGCATCTGAGGAAGCAATGAATAAACTTGAAATGATTACAAAAGATGGTGCAATCGAAGCCAAAAAGACAAACTTTTATCTAAAACTAAAAAAAGAGGAATTTGATAAAGCCATTAAATTTGTTGCAGGTTTACAAATTGATGCTTTAACAAATCAAGAAACCGTCACACGAAGGGAAGAATTTCTAACATCTGTAAAAGTTTTCTATTCCGACGCTACAAACATAAAAGTTAAAGAAGTTAAATTAAAAGTTCCGAGTGGTTGGCAAGTATCCGAAACGGAAGAACCGCAGAACAATTCACCGTTTGCGAGATTCTTCCGCGAAACGGCGAATGAATCGAAATTCTTTAATGTCAAAGTCGCGAGCGTCGCCAAGTCGACTCAGCCTTATTTTTTGGAGGAAAACAGAAACGGTTATTTATATGTCTGGAATGATGACGCGGCGAAAACCGAGCCCTTTCAAAAACCTCTGATGTCGGCTGATGTGACGGTTGAGATCGAGGGAACGGAAATTACATTTAATCAGCCTGTCGAATACCGTTATGCCGATGACATCCGCGGCGAACTTCGGCGGAATCTGAATGTCGTGCCGAAAGTTTCGCTCAAAGTAGATCAGGATCTGATCGTTTCGCCGCGTCGAAAGGAAGCAAACAAACATCTCTTGAGCGTTTCGCTGGTGAGCAATTCAAACTCGGCAATTTCCGGCAAACTTTATCTGAAATTGCCGAACGGTCAAAAAATAAATTGGAAAGTCTCGCCCGCGTCGTCTGATTTTTCTTTGAAACGAAAGGGCGAAAGCGTCTCCTTTGATTTTGAAATAGAAATTCCGCCGTTCGAGCAAAAACACATCTACAAGATCGAAGCCGTGGCCGAAATTGACGGCGAGAAATTTACGCAAACTCTGAACGAAGTCGCTTATCCGCATATTCAAACGCATCGTTTTTACACCGAAGCAAAAACCGATGTCAGCGTTCTCGATCTGGAAGTTGCCGATGTGAAAGTCGGTTACATAATGGGAAGCGGCGATTCGATTCCCGAAGCGATCCGGCAGATGGGCTTGGATGTCAAACTTCTGGACAAAAAAGATCTGACCAACGGCGATTTTTCTAACTTTGATGTAATTGTGGTCGGAATCCGGGCTTCGGAGACGCGGGAAGATTATGTCGCCAATAACGGGCGTTTGCTCGAATACGCGAAAAACGGCGGCACCATGATCGTGCAGTATCAAAAGACGGCTTACTTACAGCAAAATCTCGCCCCGTTTCCGGCAAGAATGGCTTCACGGGTGGCGGAAGAAGATGCAAAGGTGACGATCCTCAAGCCTGCTCATCCGGTTTTCAATTTTCCGAATAAGATCACGCAGAATGATTTTAATGATTGGGTGCAGGAACGGAATTTATATTCATTTTCTACCTTTGACGAAAGATATATTCCTTTATTGGAAGCACACGATACGGGCGAGCCGGAAAACAAAGGCGGAATGGTTTATGCCGAGATCGGCAAAGGAAAATATATGTATGTTTCCTATGCATTTTTCCGCCAACTGCCCGCCGGAGTTCCGGGAGCCTATCGGCTTTTCGCAAATATCTTAAGTTTGCCGAAAGCCGGAACAGTTGGCAGGAAGCAGTAGTAGCAGTATGCCGTAAAAAAATAAGCCGTTTCAAATTTCTTGAAACGGCCTTTCTTAAATAAAATTGTTTAATAGTATTTTGTTAAATTATTATTATTCTCTTTTCTTTCTTTTCTTCTTTTTAAGGACGGTCACCTTGACGGTTCGGCGTCCCCAACGTCTTGCTTCCGCACAGCTCGGAACCCAGATGTCTAAAACGCGACCTTTGATTCTTCCGCCCGTGTCGGCGACGATGTAATTTCCCGTGTATTTTCCGCCACTTAGATGAATTCTCGTACCGAGCGGCAGGACTCTCGGATCGGCGGCGACGATTCCCCGTCTGACCGATCTGCCGGAGGCTGTTTTTCCGCGTAAGCAGTAAGCTGTAGCTTTGAATGTGCGGGCTTTGGTTGCTGAACTTTCAGCTTCTTCCTCTTCTTCGTCGTCTAAA
>JBGTRS010000406.1:0-4451 GCA_041940665.1 Pyrinomonadaceae bacterium
ATTTGAGTTTGATTTGAGTTTGAGTTTGAACTTGGGTTTGGGTTCAGTGTTGAATCTGGATTTGAGTTTGGGTGTTGCTTGAATTGGATTTGAGTCTGGATTTGAGTTTCGGAAACTCAATTTGAGTTTCAGAAAACTCAATTTGAGTTTCAGAAACTCAATTTGAGTTTCGAATTTTTTGAAATGAAAGCGAAGCGGGCAAAACTACGCCTTTATTTCCAATCTATTACTCTTCGTCTTCTTCCTCCCGGCGTTTACCGAATCGCTTCCGTGCCGCCAGTCCGATTCCGGCCAAACCTGTTCCGAACAGCAAGATCGTCATCGGTTCGGGAATCGGTTCGGTCGGCGGTGTCGGCGTCGGCGTTTCCGTCGGCGTCGGTGTTTCCGTCGGCGTCGGCGTCGGCGTCATCGTCGGTGTTTCCGAAGGGGTCGGCGTCGGCGATGTCGGCGGAGTCGAAGTCGGGGTCGGATCGGGATCATCATCCGGAATTAAAAATAAGAACGGCACGACTCCCAATCCCAACAAAGTCCAATACGGAAATCCTCCGCCCTTTGGCGGCTGTGTGCAATTACAACTTTCTTCCTGAATGATCTCAAAGGTCGTTTCCGTAATTACCCGGTCTTGCTGAGCGGGTTCGGATTCCGTTTTTTCTCCGTCTTTCTTCGGATCATTTTTCGGATCATTTTTCGGGTCGTTAACCGGATCATTGACCGGATCGTTGGCGAGACGCAGATTCGTATAATTTCCGTTACCGGCTTGTCCGGGTTTCGCGTTGACAATCTGTTTGACCTGATTGTAACGGACAGGAGCGGCACTGATCGAACTCGTCGCCATAAAAACCACTGAGAACAAGCTGACAGCCGAAAGGAAAAATCTAAAATTCTTTATAATCATTATATTTTACCTAAGCTACAATTCGTGTATTTAAAGTTCCACGACCACGAAGTTTTTCCGATGAAAAACTCGTGATTTTCAAGGTTTTGGAGGGACTGTGGTAAGCAATATAGCAAAAAACGTCATTAATTGCACGTAATTTTCTACTTTTTCGTATGCTTTTTTCCCAAGTCCAACCAACCAAAGTTAGCCGTTTAACTCTTTAGAAGTTCCAATAATGCTTCTATTCCATAAAATCCGGCATTTTTTCGACAATAAAATAAAAAGACGCAAAGATTTGTAAAAGTTTCTATGCGTCTTTTTTAATTTTTAGGTAAAAATGGTTTATTTTTACACTTTACCCGTTACTTTCCCGAAGCCTGAGCTTTTTCATCCTGCAAAACGGCTTTACGGGAAAGTTTTATTTTATTGCCTTCCTTGCCGATGCATTTGACCATAATTTGCTGTCCTTCCTTCAATTCATCGCGGACATCGCGGATTCTGCGGTCGGAGATTTCCGAGATATGCAGTAAACCGTCAACACCCGGGAAGATTTCGACAAAGGCACCGAAATCAACGATTCTCGAAACCGTTCCGAGATATGTTTCACCGATTTCGGCTTCGGCCGTCAATGCCTTGATTCTTTCGATCGCCGCATCCGCCGCCGCACCGTCCGCCGTGGCGATATTGATCGTGCCGTCGTCTTCGATATCGATCGTCGCTCCGGTCTCTTCGGTGATCGAGCGGATCATCTTGCCGCCCGGCCCGATGACATCGCGGATCTTATCGGGATGAATCTTGATGGTGATGATTCGCGGAGCATATTTTGAAATTTCCTTCCGCGGTTTAGCGATCGCCTGCGACATAATTTTCAGAATATGAAGCCGGCCTTTTTTGGCTTGTTCCAGAGCTTCGACAAGGATTTGAGCATTGATTCCAGCGACCTTGATGTCCATCTGCAAAGCCGTGATACCTTTGTCGGTTCCCGTCACCTTAAAATCCATATCGCCGTAATGATCTTCCGCTCCGGCGATGTCGGAAAGAATGGCATAGCGGTTTTCTTCCAAAACCAATCCCATGGCAATTCCCGCCACCGGACGTTTGATCGGAACGCCCGCATCCATCAATGCCAGACAGCCGCCGCAAACCGAAGCCATCGAAGAAGAACCGTTTGATTCCGTGATCTCCGAAACGATGCGGATCGTGTACGGAAAATCCGAATCTTCGGGAAGAAGCGGTTCCAGGGCACGTCTCGCCAGATTTCCGTGACCGATTTCCCTTCTGCTCGTTGAACCGAAACGTCCGGCTTCCCCGACCGAATAGGGCGGGAAATTATAATGGAGCATAAAGCTCTTCTTTATTTCACCCGTTTCGAGATCGTCCATAAATTGTTCGTCCTGTTTTGTGCCGAGCGTCGTCGCGGCAACCGACTGCGTTTCGCCGCGTGTAAAAAGTGCCGAACCGTGAACCCGGGGCAGCCAACCGACTTCGCAGGAGATCGGGCGGATTTCGCTGAATTTGCGTCCGTCCTGCCGCCGCCGATTGTTCAGGATGTCTTCGCGGAAAACTTTTTCCTTTAAATCGCTGTAAATCCGGCCGGCCATCGCACGCTGTTCGAGTTCTTCTTCCGGATAGCTTTCAACCAATTCTTTTTTCAATTCGTCAATCGCCGTATAGCTTTCGAGCTTGCTTTTTCCGCTTGAAATGTCGAGTGCTTCACGCAATTTGGAGGCATATTTTTTCTCGATCTGTTTGTAGAGTTTTTCATCCAACGGCTCGGCTTCGTATGTGCGTTTTTCGATCTCGAGAACTTTGAATAATTCTTTTTGCCAGAGGCAGAGACGCTTGATCTCTTTATGGGCGAGCATCATCGCTTCGACCATAATGTTTTCCTCGACCTCATTGGCTTCCGCTTCGACCATAACGATGGCTTCTTCCGTTCCGGCGACGATCAGATTCAGCTTTGATTCGCGTCTTTCGTCATACGTCGGATTGACCAGATATTTTCCGTCCATCAAACCGATGCGAACGCCCGCGATCGGATTTTCAAACGGAATATCCGACAGATACAGAGCACAGGAGGCCCCGGTAATGGCAATCACATCGGGGTCGTTTTCCGAATCGGCGGACAGAACCGTGCCGACGATCTGAGTTTCGTGTTTGTAACCATCGGGAAACAGCGGCCGCACCGGACGGTCGATCAAACGGCAGGTCAAAACTTCCTTTTCATTCGGCCGGCCTTCGCGGCGGAAATAATTTCCCGGAATTCTTCCGGCGGCATAACTCGATTCTCTGTATTCAACTGTGAGCGGAAAAAATCCCAATCCTTCTTTCGGTGAGGTTTCGCTGACTGCGGTGACTAACAAAATCGTATCGCCGTAACCGATGATTACCGAACCATCGGCCTGTTTGGCGACTTTTCCTGTTTCGACGGTTAAATCCTTTCCGCCGAGTTTTATTGATTCTTTCAAATATTTTTTCTTTGACATTTATTTTTCCTCTTTTCTAACAATAAAAAAAGCGACAGTTAAGCACACGCCGTGATGCTCACTGTCGCTTTCGGTTTTCTGGGTGTATGTACCTTTTGCGAGCGATTCTCTTTTGCAAAAACGGCAAATTACGCTGTCACGTTCAGCAAACCGTTAAGCAAATTCTTCGAGAGAACCTTTCAAACAATGACTCGAAGAGGTCAGGGTAAGGTGATAAGTTACGGGTAATAGGTAATAAGTATTTTGCTGATTTCTAACTTTCTTTTTTTTCCAAAAATATTCTTTTTACAAATATTGTTAATGCCTTATCACTTATCACCTGTTACTTATCCCTTCTTTTATCGTCTCAATTTAAGTTTCTTGATAATTTCGTGGTATTCACCGATGTTTTTACGCTTGAGATAATCAAGAAGTTTTCTACGGCGAGCGACCATCTTTAAAAGTCCTCGTCGGGAGTGATTATCTTTTTTATGAACTTTGAAATGTTCGGTAAGTTCATTGATTCTCTGGGTTAAAAGGGCGATCTGCACCTGTGATGAACCGGTGTCATTATCGTGCAGTTTATAATCGTTAACAACTTGTTCTTTTACTTCTTTTGCTGTTGGCATAATTCTTTCTAAAAATGATCTCTCCTTTATCGCAGTAAAAACGGCTCGCCAAAGCCGATAACCGCAAAAAAATATAACTACTCGTAAATATTAAAGGCAAAGCGGGATTTGGTCAATTTACTAACCGGCTTTTTCGGCTTTTTTCTTTTCATTTTCCGCTTCGGCAAATTCTTCCATAAACTTGGTCGAAAAATCTCCCTTTTGAAATTTCTCGTTATCCATAATCTTTTGATGCAGGGGAATCGTCGTTTTGATCCCCTCGATGACCATCATTTCCAAAGCCCTTCGCATCCGCCGGATCGCTCCTTCTCTCGTCCTGGCGTGAACGATGAGCTTGGCGATCATCGAATCGTAATACGGCGGCACGACATAATCGGGATAAACGGCCGTATCAACGCGGACTCCGGGACCGCCCGGAATGTTGAACGCCGTGATCTTGCCCGGCGAAGGCGTAAATTTTTCGGGGTCTTCGGCATTGAT
>JBGTRS010000407.1:0-4446 GCA_041940665.1 Pyrinomonadaceae bacterium
ACTCATTGTAAATGGCGGTGCGATGAAATTCCCGGGTTGTCAGATAATCATCGGTCGTCATCACGTCCAGGCGTTTATCGCTAAAAACCGCCGGAAATAGCGGATGCTCGTGAGCGACGTGAGCAAAAATTTCAAATTCGGCTTCCGAGATCGAATCGGGCGGATCATACCAATGTTTGCCGGTGTGTCTTCCCCGACCGTCAAAAAAATCAAAGGCGGTGATCTCGGCTGAGATGAGTCTATTAACCGATTCGATGCACCTTTTTTCCAAAGTTTTCGGATCAATATCCGAATGCAGAATACTCAAGGCGGAAAACAGATTTTCCCAGTCTTGATGACGCAATCTTTTCATACTTTTATAACCTCCGCTCCAAATTCGTGGAAGTAATAAGAGCAAATTGCAAAACCACCAAGATCACGGGATTTTTCAGTTAAAAAAATACGTCATTTAACTTATTTTCAAGAATCCGAAAATCCTATATTTTCAAACTGAAAACCCCGAATCTCCTTAAATTTCAGAATGAGCAAAAATTTGCACTAATTTGCCCATTCTCGCAATCACTGTTTTAACAACTTTCATTTGAATATGGCGTTTTGGGCGAAAACATTACAAATAATCTTAAAATATGGAGAAAAGAATATGAGAAACAAAAATCAAACAGTTCGGATTGGATTTTCTAAGAAGTATTTTTGGGAAATAGTCGCATTAATTCTTCCGGTTCTATTTGTTTCAATACAGATCGAAGCCCGTTCTAATTCAACAGATACCGCAACAAAAATCATTTCGCACCAAAGGTTTAATGACACCGGCGGAAACCAAGCATCCATCTCCTATAATTTACAACCCCAGACACCTCCCGGATTAATTAGCTGGTGGGAAGCCGAAGGAAATGCCCTCGATTCGGTCGGCAGTAATCACGGCACATTGCAGGGTGGAACTACTTATGCAACCGGAAAGATCGGACAAGGCTTCAAATTTCAAAACTTTTTCACCGATTGGGTTCGGATAAATGCACAGGTATTAGACACCTCAGGCGGGAGCGTTTCAACTTGGTTTAAATGGGACGGTAATGCACCGGCCAATTGGTTTAGCGGCAGTGTTCTCTTCGGCAGCTACAATGGTGCAAGCACGGCGTCACCTTACGCATACGTCTATTTCGGGACATTGTGGCGTGACTTCAGCAATTCAATTTTTTCCGGTGCCGCCAGCGATACGGGTGTGCCGATCGTTCCCGAAACGTGGTATCACCTGACAATGACTTATGACAGTAGCCATACATTAAAGGTTTTTCTGAACGGAGTTTTGATTGACAAAAAACAATTGGCAGACCCCGTGGATTTCCGGGACGAGTTCGGGATCGGTCGCGGTGCCGGCATTTCGGCAGTCGGTTTTAGCGGCGTCATTGATGAAATGCAGGTATTTGATCGTCCACTTGATGATTGCGAGGTGAGAAATTTATACAATATCGGGAACGGCGTCTCCAATGATACCTGCGACGATCCGCCGCCCCAACCCGATCCGTCGGGATTGATTAGTTGGTGGAGAGCGGAGGATAATGCCAATGATTCGATCGGTGCCAATCACGGCACGCTTCGCTACGGCACAACCTACGGAACTGGAATCGCCGGTCGAGGATTTTTGCTTTCTGATTACTCTCTCGATCATATGAAAGTAATTTCGCAAGTTTATGATATGTCGGGCGGCACGACATCGATCTGGTTCAACTGGGACGGCAATCATGAACCGAATTGGGTTTATGCCGGAGTTTTGATCGGCAGTGCTCAGGGCGGAAATACAACCTCTCCGTCAATGTATATCTATTTCGATCAACTGTTCTGGAGTTTTGCCAATTTTAACGATGCCGCCACGAATACGCATATCACGATCACTCCCGGTCAGTGGTATCACGCCGTCATAACATACGACAGCAACTACAACGCGAAGTTTTATCTGAATGGAAATTTGATCCAGCAAGTACAGGCGGTTGATCCGGTGGACTTCCGCGATGAACTCGGCATCGGTCGCGGGGCTGGCTTTACCAGCGGCAGTTTTACGGGAATTTTGGATGAGGTTCAGGTCTTTAACCGTCCGCTTTCGGATTGTGAGGTCTTAAATCTTTACAATTCACCTGGCACACTGCCGACTGCCGGGTGCGATAATGTTTCGCCGACAACTACTGCGGCGGCAAATCCAGTAGCCAACGGAGCAGGTTGGAACAATTCGGATGTGAGTTTAATGCTTACGGCAACCGATAATAACGGCGGTTCGGGTGTTGATGAAATTGTTTACAGTGCCGGCGGAGCTCAGACCATTCCTCAAACGTCGGTCAGCGGATCCAGTGCGAATGTAAATATCACGGCGGAAGGCGAAACAACCGTTACTTATTTTGCCCGCGATATTGCCGGAAACACGGAATCGCCGCAAACCTTTGTTATAAAAATTGACAAAACCGCTCCGGTCATTTCAATCACGTCACCTGTCAGCGGAAGCTATCTTTTGAATCAGGCTGTCACGGTCAATTTCGCCTGCACCGATTCGGGCGGTTCGGGCGTGGCGGATTGTATCGGTTCAACGGGTAACGGAAATCCGCTCGATACGGGAAGTGCCGGAATCAAAATATTCACGGTCAATGCAACGGACAATGCCGGTAATTCCGCTTCCGAGTTGACGGTTAATTATGCGGTCGGTTACGACATAGAGATTTTATTCGATCAGACCAAGGCTCATAAATCCGGAAGCACCGTGCCGATAAAGATCAGATTGGTGGATGCCAACGGTGTGAATCTTTCATCTCCGCAGACGGTAGTCCACGCCGTCAGCGTAATTCAGACTACGACGCAGGCAACGACCGTTTTGGATGACGCCGGTAACTCGAATCCTGACTTTGATTTTCGTTTCAGCGAGGATAAATACATCTTCAATCTGAAAACGACGGGTTACGGGACGGGCACCTACCAATTGAATTTCATTGTCGGCAATGCACCCACTGTTTATTCTGTCCAGTTTCAAGTCAGACAGTAATCAACAATAAACGAAAAGGGCAGACAAAATCATTCTGCCCTTTTATAAACACTCCGACGGAACTTAAATTAGATTTTAATACTTTTAGATGAAACTATATCAGCTTTTAAGACACGCTCGATATATTTTAGGGCGTGTTCATTTTCATTTTCATCAACCGAGGCGACGCAATCCTTCGGGATAACCACTTTATATCCACGCATATAGGCATCGTTGGCAGTAAACAGAACACAAATATCGGCGGTAACACCCGTCAGGATCAGTTTTTTGGCTTCGAACTCCTCCAAAAGCAATCCCAGAACGGTCGAATAAAATCCCGAATGCTTCGGTTTTAAGACAAAATAATCATCTTTTTCGGGTTTGAGAAGTTTAACAATCCGGCTTCCGCGAACCGTTTCTTTGAGGCAATGTTCCAGAATTTTTTCAAAATTATCCTGCCAATGGCCGAAATTGTCATTAACGTAAACGACCGGAATGCCCGCTTTTTTCGCTTTCTTTTTAAGCTCAAGAATATTTTCGGCAACCGGCAGAGTGTTTTTGAATAACCGTTCGCCGTCTTCAAATTCAAAATCATTGATGAGATCGATCAAAAGCAAAACCGTATCCGATCTGGTCGCCGTATTTCGGTCTGAATGTATATTCGTTTTCACCATAAAAGAAACAAATTTTTAGTTTCAATCCTTTATGCTCTTAAGGAAAATATTAAGAATTTGTTAGTAAGTGTGAACTATTTTTTATAACTCGCAAAATGTTCCTTCCACGTATCATGATTGATCACTGTATTAGGATTGTATCTAAGCATAAATTTTTTGTAGAACTCATAATTATTTATCATTGCAATCAAACTTACGATTGCTACGTCCTGCAATTCATAAGAAATCCGATTAGAAAGTTCTTTTTCATAGTAATTCTCAAATGTTTCTAAATTATCCTCTACCAATTTATCTATATCTTCAATAGTCTTGGGTTCAATTACAGCCAAATCCTCTATCAAATTTGATACTATTTTTGATGGTGTTTGCCGATTACTTGGGAATTTCTCTCGTAAATAAGCTGTTAAAGTATCTAAATTTATTGGTTGTTTATATTTGATTATTACATGCCATATTATTATTATTATTGAATTTATTAATATTGATAAAATGCATTGTTTAATTATTATTAATGCTAATTATAAGATTGTTTTCGTTTTCCCAGAATTTCTGCCTTTTTCAATTTCTAATTCAGATTTAATTGAAGCATATTCAGTATTATCAGATGTTGTATGTAAACTAATACTCTTAATATGAGTATCATAATCTGTATTTAATTGATTTAAAGTTGTTGTATTTTGATCTATAAGACTGCTTAAATTTGTTAAAGTATTTTCTATATCAGCTTGTTCATATATTGAAGCTTGAGTTTCTAAATTAGCTACAACATCT
>JBGTRS010000408.1:0-4437 GCA_041940665.1 Pyrinomonadaceae bacterium
ATAATTTCCTTAACGGTTAAACTTTGCGATAAAGCTAGATTTGCAAAGAATATCAAGCAAAAAAGTATGGCAAATGATTTTAATTTCATATTTGGCTTTAAAAAAAATGCTGACAAAAAGTTTTCTAATAAAATACACTCTGTAAGCACTTTTATAAAATGAAAATTGAAATTTCTACGGCTGATAAAAAGCCGGAATCGGTTGATCTCCGTTTGCTCCGAACTGCGTAAAATCGAATTGACCGTTCGAACTCATGTGACGATACCAGACTCCGTTTGACGGACGGAAAACGGTTATGTCCATTCTGCCGTCGCCGTCGAAATCTCCGACCGCCGGAATATCGCCGTTTTGTCCGAATTGATAGGTAAAAATCTGATCGTTCGAACTGTTGATGCGATACCAGACTCCGCTCGAAGGCCGCCAGAGAGCAATGTCGGTTTTGCCGTCACCGTCAAAATCTCCGATCGTCGGTTTATCTTCCGCCTGACCGAATTGCCGGTAGATGATCGAATTGTCGGAACTTTTCAGGATATACCAGATTCCCGTTGAAGGACGATAAACCGCTAAATCGGCTTTTCCGTCGCCGTCAAAATCGCTGGCCACCGGAATATCACCGTTTTGACCGAATTGGATGATAAAAGCCTGACCGTTTTGCCGGTAATACCAGGTTCCGCTATCTGGACGAAAAATAGTTATTTCCGCCAAACCGTCGCCATCAAAATCCGCCGCGTAGGGAATATCGCCGCTTAAACCGAAATTGATGACCTGCACCTGATTGTCCGAACTTCGCAAGAAATACCAATTTCCTTCGGCGGGACGGAAAACGGCAAAATCCGTGCGGCCGTCGCCGTCAAAATCCGCCGGAACGATTTTGTCGGTTGAGTTTCCCCATTGAACGGCGGAAAATCCGTCGGTCGAATTGAGCAGATACCAGTTTCCTTCGGCGGGGCGATAGACGGAAATATCCGATTTTCCGTCACCGTCAAAATCAAAAGGCGTCCGGGCGGGAACGAACGCACCACCTGAATATCTGGCAATGGCAAAATCTCGGTTCAAACCGTTATGACTGTAACCGGCGGCAACAATTTTTCCGTCGTTTTGCAAGGCAATTCCGTTTATTCTGTCATCATCGCCGCCAAAGTCCGTCACGACTTTGCCGTTAATGCCGAAACCGCTGTCGATGGAACCGTTCGGGTTGTATCTGACAAGGGCAAAATTATAAAGATTTTGCGAAATTGATGAACCGCCGACCACGATCTTTCCATCGGTTTGTATCTCCAGATCGCCGGCAAATCCGCCTTCTTCGATCACGGTTGAAATCTTGCCGTTATTGCCGAAACTGTTGTCAACACTGCCATCGACGTTAAACCTGATGACATCAAAACTTGGTGCTTGAGTTCCGGTAAAGGAAATTACATTGTTAAGTTCTCTGTAACCATTGATGGTGACGATCTTTCCATCTGCCTGAATTTTCAAATCTTCCGCTCCGCCAAAAGTGTTTTCACGGTTTGCCACGCCTTGCTTGCCAAAACCCGTATCGAGCGAACCATCGGTATTAAGCCGGATTAGTGAAAAAGAACCGGGAATTGAATCCTGGATGCCGAAGCTGAAATAGACAGTGGCGGCGACAACGATCTTCCCATCCGTTTGAACCGACATCGCTGTTCCGCGTTGCGGCGTCGCAAACTTTTCACTAAAGATCGTCGTAAAAACTTCGCCGTTTGTTCCGAATGTCTGATCAATTGTTCCGTCTGAATTAAATCTCCGCGTGAGGATTCGGTTAAATCCAGTAATATTTGAACTGCTCATTCCGGTAACAAGAATTTTTCCGTCGGCTTGTATTTCAAAGGCATCACCCGAACCTCGGTTGGATGTATAACTTCCGTTCGTTCCGAAACTCTCATCCAAACTTCCGTCGGGATTATATCTGGCTAAGATCAATCCGAGATTATTGTTGTCGTTCGAAGAATTATTCGAATAGCCAAGCACCAGAATTTTTCCGTCCGGCAGAACTTTTATTCCAGTCAGAAAATTAATGTTTGTCCCGATCGATGATCTGGCGATCCCGTTCGTGCCGAATGTCTGATCTAAAGTTCCGTCGGGATTATAGCGGGTCAGAGCAAAATCTTCGTCACAGCAATAGACGACACCGCCGACCAGAATCTTGCCATCGGGTTGCATCGCGACGGCGGTTGCTTCATCGCTGGAATTGCCCGTTTTGATCGTTGAAATACCGTCATTGTCAAAAGCCGGATCAAGTGAGCCATCCGTGTTGTAACGGGTTAGGGCAATATCCTGCGAAGAATCCGTCGCATATCCGCTTAAAACGATCTTGCCGTCTGTCTGAATATTCAGGGAATTTGCCCGGTCATCGGCATTTCCGATCGGTGTTTTGACGATACCATCTGCATCAAAGGTTACATCAAGCGAGCCGTTGGAGTTAATCCTTGCCGCTGTGAAATCGAAATCGCCGGACGTTTCGGAACTGTAGCCGCCGACCACAATTTTTCCGTCCGGCTGTATTTTTGCCGAACTTATGACCGTTTGATGTAAGGCAATTTGAGGAAAAGCAAATCCGTCGTCGTCAAATGTGGTATCGAGCGAACCGTTCGAATTATAACGAACGATCAAGGCGGCATTTCCGGTGCTTCTGGAAGTATATCCGGCCACAACGATCTTCCCGTCGGTTTGCAAATTCAGGGAACGCGCCAGCAATCCTTCGCCGTTAAAAGTAGTCGAAAGTTTTCCGTCATCGTCGAAAGTCGTATCGAAAGAGCCGTCGGTGTTTAGCCGGGCAACTATTAAATCGGTCGAATTATTTCCGACGGCGACGATCTTGCCGTCGGGCTGAACAGCCACCGCATAACCACGTGAAGATGTCCCGGCATTGAATAAAACTACCGAGCCGTTATTACCAAAACCCGTATCTACGGTGCCGTTGGCATTTGTTCTGGCTATAACCAATTCGGAAGGTTCGCGGTTTATCAAAGAGACGATCTTGCCGTCAGCCTGCAGAGCAATTGACCGCGTAACAAAAATCGTTGCGGATTGATTGATAAATAATCCGTCATCGCTAAATGTTTTATCAAATGAACCGTCAGGATTCAGGCGAATAAAGAATTGCAGATTGTAAACTCCCAGATCGCCGACCGAATCATACAAAAAATATCCATCGGCCAATATCTTTCCATCCGGCTGAATAATTACCGAAGTGATAATGGGTAATTTTACATAATCTCTGCGAACTCCCGCCTCCATTATTTTGTTTGAAACAAAACCGTTCCGTCCGAAAGTCGTGTCCAGTGAACCGTCCGTATTGAAGCGTGCCAGTAAATATTCGGTATTGGGACCGGGAAAACCGTATCCGGCCGTCACGATCTTGCCGTCCGGCTGAATTGCCGAAGCCCGAATAACATCGGAGCCTGTTTTTCCGACCTTCGTGATAACTTTTCCGTTTGCTCCAAAGGTTGAATCCAAGTCTCCTGATGCTGAGAATGTTGAAGTGTTAAATATTGTAATAAACGAAATGATTATTATGAAAGGTAAATATCCAAATCTGGAAAGGAACAGGTCAGCAAACATTTTGTATTCTCCTCAGGTGATGTGTGATTTTCGAGTCTGAACTAAAAAATTTTTGCAATTAAAATACCGTATATGCAAATAAGGTGTAAATTCTTTAGTTTCTAGGGCTTGTAGGGCTGACTTAAGCGTTGGGTTCTCGGATAAAATCCAACTTTGTGTATTTTATCCGAGAAAATGAATCATGGTAATTGTATAAATATCTAAAACGTATCCAGGGATTCGAGTCTTTTTTGCTTTTTTTTGGCTTCGTCCAATCTTTGACCTTCGTAGATCGCACTTTCCCAGGCACCATACATCACATTGGGAATGACGATAAATTTTGTTCCCCAAAGGTCTTTTGCTTTTTCGACTTCCGCAAATCGTTCTTCCGTTGATTTTCCTTCAAAGACGACCGATAGATCATTTAAACTATCGCCGATAAACATTATGATGCGGTGCGTTTCGGCAACTTTCCGGCGACGCGGTTCTTTGCTTCCGACATCCGTGATGAGCATTACATTTTCCGGTTTGGCGTCGGGCAAACCGAGCGATTTCAAGTTTTCGATGGTAACTTCTTTGAAAGTGTTCGGGACGTTGGAAACGTAAAAAATATCAACACCGTTTTGTTTGGCGTAATTCAAGAACTCGACCGAACCGGGAACGGCTTTCGACTTGCCGCTTTTTTTCCATTCAAAAAATTCTTGGATCGAAAAAGGCTTGTTCTCTTTGGCGAGTTTGGCTTGAAACGGGGAATTATCCAGAACGGTTTCGTCAGCGTCAATGACGATAGCCCGCGGTTTTTGGCGTTCCGCTTTCGGCAGTTTTTTGCTTTCTTTGGTATCTGCCTCGAGCTGTATTTTTGCCAGGTTAAAGGAT
>JBGTRS010000409.1:0-4427 GCA_041940665.1 Pyrinomonadaceae bacterium
AAATGATATTGCCGCCGGAGACCTTTTCGGCTCGGCTCTGGCGGTTGAAAACGGAACTCTCGTTGCCGGTGCTTCCGGTAAAGGCTTTTTCGGAGCGGCATATATTTTCACGCCAGATGGAAGCGGAAACTTTGTTCAGCAGGCAAAACTTTCCGATCCGAATTCGACCTTCAATGATAAATTCGGCATCAGTGTCGATATTTCGGGCGAAACTGTCGTTATCGGTGCATCCGGGCAACCCGGTCTAGGAGCGGAAGAAGGACGCGGGTTTGCGTACATTTTCACCAGAAACGGCTCAAGTTGGACGCAACAGCAAAAACTTGTCGCCAGCGACCGGGCGGCAAGCGATGTGTTTGGAATTGATGTTGCGGTTTCCGGCGACACGGCGGCAATCAGTGCAAAATTTGATGATAATTTCCGAGGTTCGGTTTATGTTTTCACCCGAAGCGGCGGAACCTGGACGGAGCGGACAAAAATCGTCAATCCGAACACGAGTTCGCAAAGTGCCTTCGGAACGGCACTTTCACTCGAGGGGCAAACTCTGGCGATAACCGGAGGTTTTGATAACATCCAGCCGAGCCGAATTGCGGCAACGGTTGTTTACACGGGAAGCGGTGCGAATTGGAATGAATTGGATTTACTGGAAACGAGCGGTGCGGGAAGTGTTGATGTTGACGGCAATTCAATTATATCCGGTGCTCCGACCGGAAATGCTACCGACGGAAAAGCATACGTTCACGCAACCACAAACTCCCCCGCGTTGAGTGCTAATTTCAACTTCGATTTCGACGGTGACGGGCGTGCTGATCAAAGCGTCTTCCGTTCGGCTGAAAATGTTTGGTATATCAAACCGAGCGGTTCTAATTTCGGTGCCGCGAGCTTTTACGGAATTCAATTCGGTTTGGCGGCGGATCTTTTGACTCCGGCGGATTTTGACGGCGACGGCAAAACCGATATTGCCGTTTGGCGTGAAGCGGCTCAGAGCAGATTTTATATCCTGCAAAGTTCGGATAACACCGTCCGGGAAGATGATTTCGGAATCATCGGCGACGATCCGCGAATTGTCGGTGATTGGGACGGCGACGGCAAAGCCGATCCGGCGGTTTATCGTGCGGGAGCACAAAGCGTTTTTTACTATCGCGGCTCAAACAATAACCCGAGCGGAAATATCACATACCTGTTTTGGGGAACTAACGGCGATAAACCGATGCGTGGCGATTACGACGGCGACGGCAAATTGGACGTTGCTGTTTTTCGGTCGTCGAACAATATCTGGTATATCGCCAATAGTTCCGATAACCAGATACGTTACGAGACGTGGGGAATTTCGTCCGATAAATTTGCACTTGCCGATTACGACGGCGACGGCAAAACCGACTTGACCGTATTTCGCAACGGCGTCTGGTATATACGGCAAAGCAGCAGCGGTCAGCCGAGATATGTAAATTTCGGATTAAACACCGATCAATTGATACCGGCAGACTATAACGGCGATGGAAAAGCCGATGTTGCGGTTTTCCGTGACGGCGTCTGGTATGTTTTTGATGAAACAAGCGGAGGAGCTTCGATCAGCAATTTCGGTTCAAGCGGTGATAAAGCCATCGCAAATTCTTACATTCAATAGATTTTTTATACCGAGCCGTTGAAAGAACTTGGAATTTTTACCAGTTCTCTCTTCCCTATTCTACGGCTCGGTTTGCTTATTCTTTTTTAAAGGCGTGTTTTCAGCCAAGCCTTCGCCATTCGCCATTCGCGTTTGACGGTCGAATCGCTGATTTCCAAAACTTCCGCTGTTTCTTCGATCGTTAAGCCGCCGAAAAATCTGAGTTCGACGATCTTCGCCTGTTTTTCGTCAAAATCGGCTAATAGTTTTAAGGCGTCGTCTAAGGCAACCAGATCGAAATCTCTTTGTTCCGAGTAGGAAACTGCTTCGTCCAATTCTATTTTTGTCGCACCGTCGCCGCGTTTTTGGGCGTTTCTTTGTACGGCATAATTGACCAGAATCCGCCGCATCATTTCCGACGCGATCGAGAAGAAATGCAGACGGTTTTTCCAGTCAACTTCCGTCTGTTCCAAAAGACGCAGATAGGCTTCGTGAACGAGTGCCGTCGCCTGCAGAGTGTGGTTTTCGCGTTCGCTTCGCAATTTGCTTTTGGCGATCAGACGCAGTTCGTGATAGACGATCGGCAAAAGTTTATCGAGCGATTCACGATCGCCGGATTGTGCCTTAACCAAAAGTTTTGTAACTTCTCCGCCTCTTTCTGACATCCGTTTTTTATTATTATTTTTAGAGTTTTTCTGTTGAATTACAAGGGGTTTCTGTAATTTGAAAATTTTCTTGACCTGATTTTAGCAGATTTTTTGCGATTTTGGATAGAGGATTTTTGTAAAAAACCCTCTTCAACCCGCATTTTTTGACCCATTCTATCGAAAAATTCTGCGATATGGATTGAAGGACAAGTTTGTTCAGGAGAAAACATTATGAAAAAAGCATTTAGAATCATTATTTGTGGTTTTTTGATCCTCTCGATCTTCGACAGTATTTCTGCTCAAACGCCGACGACCGTGGACGGTTGGTATAATCTCGGAAACGAGCAGATGAAGCAAAAAAATTATCAGGCGGCGGTAAATTCATACAGCGGTTGCATCAAGCTTAATCCGAGTGCCGACGGATGTTACCGGATGAGAGGCTCGGCTTATTTCTTCTTGGAAAAGTACGGGGAAGCGGTCGCCGATTTTACCAAAGTCATCCAACTCGTGCCGCAGGAGCAGAGAGCCTTCGGGATGCGTGCCGAAGCCTTCAGCAAATTGAAAAAATATACGGAAGCGATCAATGACTATGATAAAGCTGTCAGTTTCAGCCCGAATAATGAAAGCCTTTACAACGGACGCGGCGTTGTTTATCTGAATCAGCGGAAATTTGATTTGGCATTGAATGATTTTAATAAAGCTATCTCAATTAACCCGAAAGAAATGTATTACCGGAATCGGGCGATTCTTTATAAAGAACAAAACAAATATGATTTGGCGGCGGCTGATTTTTCCAAAGTTATCGAATTTAATCCGCAAAGTGCAACGGCTTATGTTGACCGCGGTATTGCCTATAAAAACGCTAAAAAATATCCGCAGGCGATGGCCGATTATACAAAGGCGATCGAACTCGATCCGAAATATGCCTGGGCATATAACAATCGCGGCAACGTCTATGATGAACAAAAAAAATACGCGGAAGCGATCCGCGATTATACGAAAGCCATCGAACTCGATCCGCAAACGGCGATGTTCTACCGCAATCGCGGTGTCGCTTTTTACGATCAAAAAGAATATGACAGAGCCGTCAGCGATCTGAGAAAAGCGGTCGAGCTAAACCCGAAGTTTGCCTGGGCTCATAACAATTTAGGCAATACATATCTTGCTCAAGACAGAAAATCTCTGGCAATTCAAAGTTTTACGAAAGCCATCGAAAACAGCGATAAATATCCTGCCGCCTACCGCAATCGCGGCATAGCTTACGAACGCTACAATAATTTTGAAAATGCGATCGCCGATTATTCAAAAGCCATCGAACAGGATAATAAATACCTACAGGCCTATAAAAACCGCGGCGATGCTTATGCCAAACAGAAAAAATATCAGGAGGCATTTAACGACTACTCCAAACTCGTTGAATTAGAACCGAACAATGCCGATCACTTTGTTGACCGCGGAGCGATGCACAAGCATCTCCAAAATTCCGGTAAAGCAATGGAAGATTATCAAAAGGCTCTTTCGATAAACCCGAAACAATATGTCGCTTTGCATAACATCGGTGCATTATATTTAGACCAAGGCGACTATCCCCAAGCGATTGATTATTTCAACCGTGCTCTGGCTATTAAACCCGATAATTCCCGTTCATATTACGGCCGTTCGAGAGCATACTGCAAACAGAGCAAAACCGCATTGGCAAATGCCGACGAGAAAAAAGCCTCTGAACTTGGCGAAAAGAATATTTTGCCTTGTGTGTCGGACGACGCGGCAACATCAAAACCAAAGCCGGTTACTAGATCGGATTTTGAATTGGCTCTTCAGGATGTAAATATCAAAAATTATGCTCAAGCATATGCCAAAGCCGAGAAAATCTTCAGCTCAGATACGATTGATTCAAAATCCAGAGGTTCGCAGGTTTTGCAGATCGCTCAAAAACTCTATGAAGCAGAGCAATATAATTTTGCCAAAAAACTTGCAGAAAAGGTTTTGACGCTGGAAGATCTGAATCCATACGTCCGCCAAAATTCTATATATTTGATCGGAAATGTTTATTTCAAAGAGAAAAATTATGCGAAGGCTCACGAATATTACAATCAACTCCCCGACAATCTCGATGCTCGAAAAAACAACATAAGAGTTTATTACCAGGAAAAAAACTGGAAAGAAGCCGCCGGTTT
>JBGTRS010000410.1:0-4427 GCA_041940665.1 Pyrinomonadaceae bacterium
CGCGGCGGCCCGCGAAGGTGCCGGACCAGGCGTTGATCTGGCCGTCGACTGTCACTGGCGTTTTGCTCCCAGCGAAGCCCTCAAGATTGCGAAGGCCCTGGCTCCTTTCAATCTGCTCTGGCTCGAAGATCCCTGCCCTCCGGAAAACTGGCGAGACGTAGCGGACATCAAAGCCATTGCCGCCTGCCCGATCCTGACCGGCGAGAATCTCAACCGCCGCCATGGTTTCTGGGACCTGATCGCCAACCGCAGCGTGGACCTGGTTGCTCCTGACTTGCAGAAATGCGGTGGCCTGCTCGAAGGCAAAAAGATCGCCGCGAAAAAGGGGAAGATAAAAGGCGATTCGGATAGGAATTACCGTTTGGACTTCGGCGAACTCTATGATTTTGTGGCCGAAAGCGATCCGAAAAAAAATGCCCGGGCGTTACTCCTTGGCTCAAGCCCGCCCGATAGCGACAAGGTTTGGACGGTGGCGGAAAATGTCGGTTTCGAGGTTCTGGTCATCGAACGCAACGTCGAAAACCGCGAGAAAAAGGTTGATACCGGCATCGTCGCGGCAATGATCAAGGACGCTTACACCAGAGTCAGCCGCAAAAATAACGACACAATCACGCTTGTTGCCGGAGACAGTGATTACGTTCCGGCTGTGCGAATGCTCGTTCAGGACGGCTTTCACGTCGAAGTAGTTTTCTGGAGCAGTGTTTCGTGGGAACTCAAAAAAGAAGCCTCAAAATTTATCGAACTCGATAAGCATCTGGATAAATTGAAATACGATTAGGAAAAATAACTTTCCGCGAAGATGAAGAAAATGAAGGTTGATATGTCGCCGAAAGCAGTAAAGGCAAGACTCGAATCAATGGATGAACTCTGGCTTTTGAGCGTCAAGTTAATGAACTCTAAGAAAGCAGAAAGAATGGAAGAAACTGAATATAGGTCAACTATAACTTGTTCCGAATGCGGTTTTCAAAAGCAAGAGGAAATGCCGACCGATTCGTGCGTTTTCTTTTACGAATGTGAAAACTGCCAGGAACTTTTGAAACCGAAAAAGGGCGATTGCTGTGTGTTCTGCTCTTACGGAAGCGTTGAGTGTCCGCCGAAACGGACGGGAACGGATTGCTGTTAGAAAACCTATGAATTATCCGGTCACACAAGCGGTCAGATTTTTGCGGCAGAAAAAGGTCGAATTCGAGCCGCATCTTTTTGATTATGTCGAACGCGGCGGAACTTCGCATTCCTCGGAAGTTCTGGGAATTGACGAACACGCGGTCGTAAAAACGCTTGTCTTTGAAACAAGCGAGAGGGATTTTCTGGTCGTTCTACAACACGGCGACCGGGAAGTTTCGGAGAAAAATCTTGCCCGTCATTTAGGTGTAAAGTCGGTTTCGCCCGCCGATGAGAAAAAGGCGAATAATTTAACGGGCTATATCTTCGGCGGAACATCGCCGTTCGGTCTAAAAACGAATTTGCCGATCTTTGCCGAACGGACGATCTTTGAATTCGACAAAATTTTTATCAACGGCGGAAAACGCGGGTTTTTGGTCGAGATCGAGCCGAAAGTTTTGAAGGATATTTTGAAGATTGAAGAAGTTGAGATCGGGATTCAAAAGTAAAGATTAGAGCAGTCGCCAAAGGCGACAGACAATATAGCCTAGGGTGAAGGCAATAGCCGAAACCCTAGGTGTTCGAGTAAATAAGAAACCGACGCTGAAAGTGTCGAACAGGTTTAATATTAATGTTCGTCGCCTACAATGACGGGGCTTCTAAACTGATCTTGACCTGGCGATTCTCGCCAGGCTATGTTGTTAATCGCCTTTGGCGACAATTCTGAATATTTAAAATCTAATTTATGTTTGCAGAAACAGCAACGGGAACGGACTCGGGCGGACTTGGAATCGAAGCGGTCGAGATAATTTTGCTGATCGGGGCGGTCGTGGCGATCATTGCCCGACGTTTGAAAATTCCATACACGGTCGGATTGGTCGTTGCCGGAATTATTTTGGCGTTTATACCGCTCGGGTTTGAGGTCAATTTCAGCAAGGAACTGATCTTCAAAGTCCTGCTTCCCCCGCTTATTTTTGAAGCGGCACTTTATATCCATTGGAAAGAACTCAAACGCGATCTTTTGCCGGTCGTTACTTTTGCATCCGCCGGCGTTTTGTTATCCGCAGGGATTACGGCGGCGATCATGCATTTTGTCGTCGGTTGGGATTGGACGATGGCGGCACTTTTCGGCGTTTTGATCGCGGCGACCGATCCGGTTTCGGTGATCGCCACCTTTAAGGAAGCAAAGGTCGAAGGACGTCTGCGTTTATTAGTTGAAGCCGAATCGCTTTTTAATGACTCGACCGCGGCCGTTGCCTTTACGATCGTCTTGGCTTTTGCGATGGGCCAATCAATGTCCGCCGGAACTGCCGCCACGGCAATGTTTCTGTCGGTTGTCGGGGGAATTGCGAGCGGTTTGATCGTCGGTCTGATCTGCCTCTGGATCGCTGGACGCACGACCGATCATCTGGTCGAACTCGCTTTAACGACCGTTGCCGCCTTCGGTTCATTTTGGTTAGCCGAAACATTCGGTTATGCGGGCGTTCATCTTTCCGGTGTCTTAGCGGCAATGACCGCCGGAATACTCGTCGGCAACACGAACGAACTCGGGTTTATCACCGAAAAAGGCGACGAGGTGATCGAGGATTTTTGGGAATTTGCCGCCTTTGTCGTCAACTCGATCGTCTTTATTTTATTGGGAATCAGCGAAGCCTATCAGGATTTCGGCCGAAGCCTGCTCGCCATCGGCGTCGCGATCGTCGCCGTCATCATCGCTCGGGCCGCGGCGATCTATCCGATCTCTGCACTTTACTCAAAATCGCGTTGGAAGATAGATTCCGAACATCAACACATCATGTTCTGGGGCGGTTTGCGGGGTGCATTGGCACTCGCACTTGCTCTCGGAATTCCCGAAAGCGTTCCGTATCGCTCGGAAATTCTCACTGTAACTTTCGGCGTCGTCGCCTTTTCCGTTTTCGCCCAAGGTTTGACGATGACACCGCTTTTGAGAAAATTGGGGCAATTGCCTGATAGTAAAGAGGAAAATGAAATAAAAGAAACCCCGGAAAAATAAAATAATAATATAAGATTTATATTTTGAATTTTATTAATCATGCGGCTCCGCCGTCCGCTGTTAAATTAGACTTCATTTGCGGCTCCGCCGTCCGATGTGCGGAAAGGCTCAGCCTTTCCGGCGAACTTAAATTCCTAACTCCCGGAGGCTCCGCCTCCCGCTCCTACTTTATGAAAATTTCAAAAGATTCTCCCTGTTATTACCTGACTTCGGTTACACATAAACGCCTGCCCGTTTTCCAAACCGACAAACTCAAAGAAATTGCCGTCAAAGCATTAAACGAAGCCCGCAATTCTCACAAAATTCTGATCTTCGCTTACGTCATTATGCCCGACCATTATCACATCATCACCGACGGCAGACGGAAAATCTCGGAAACTCTGCGTTTCATAAACGGCATCACGGCAAAGCGGATTATTGATTATCTGAAAGAGAATGATTACCAGATTTCGCTCGATAAATTAAGACAAGAAACCAAAAAGCGTAATTACAAACACTCGCTCTGGGAACATCATCCGAACGCTTTTTCGATCAATAACGAAAAGACCTTTATGCAAAAAGTGCATTACATTCATCAAAATCCCGTTCATACAGGTTTGGTTGAAAAAGCGGAAGATTATCTATATTCAAGCGTGCGGATCTGGCATCGGAGACGTTTGGAAAATGAGCCATTGGAAGTTGATACAGAAAAAATCGAATGGCGGGAGGCGTAGCCTCATTAGGAATTAGGGAAGTTTGCCGGAAAGGCTCAGCCTTTCCGCACATCGGGCGGCGGAGCCGTATGATTAATAAAATTTTGAACTGTTGCGTAAAGTTGAAAATTTATTTTGTTTGAGAATTTGGAAGTGTTTCATAAATTTCCTTGAAGTTTTTTACTTCCGAATCATATTCTAAAGCCTTGAGCAGATATTTTGTTCCTTCTTCTTTCTGATTCAGACGGTAGTATTTTATATAGCCGATAATGAAATTCATCCAGCCAAGCGTGTTGTTTTTGTTTTTGTAAAGATAGTTGTAAACTCCGTATTCGTCTGATTTTATTCCTTTTTCAATTAGCTTTATCGCAAGTTCGGCGTAGGCAATCGTTTTTTCGTCAAAATCTTTACTGAGATCGGGTTTGATAACGTGATTATAACCGATTGCCGCCATCAAAATCGCCGCATCGAGAAATTCAGGTTCGTATTTGAGAATTTCATCGCCGGCTTCAAAAACCTTGTTCCAATCTTTATTTTTAGCTATTGAATGTTTATATGCCAGATCAAACTTTTCATGTCTTAAATATCTTTCAGGTCTTGGATGAGGTTTATAAGGTTCT
>JBGTRS010000411.1:0-4418 GCA_041940665.1 Pyrinomonadaceae bacterium
TGTCCGTGATCGCTGATGCGGCAACGGTCGAAATTTTCGCCCGAATTTCAGTGATGTCGCCTTTGCCGTCCGGGTGAACGCGGTTTGATAGAAAGATCACAAAAGTTTCGCTTAAGGGGTCAATCCAGATTCCCGTTCCGGTAAAACCCGTATGACCGAATGAACCGAGCGGAAAAAATTCGCCGCGGTTGGAAGAAAATCTTGTATTTATATCCCAACCGAGTCCGCGGGCATCGCCTGTTTCCGAAACGACGTAAGGTTTCGACATTTTCGCAACAGTTGCCGCCGACAAAATTCTTTTGCCGTCCAAAACTCCGCCGTTCAGAAGCATCTGACAATATTTTGCCAGATCATCAGCGGTCGAAAAAAGCCCGGCGTGTCCGGCAATTCCGTTCATCCGAAATGCGGTCGGATCATGAACTTGTCCGCGAAGGATTTTATTTCCTTCTTTTTCATCACCTTCAAAAGTCGAACCGAGATAACTGTTTTGTCCTTTAATATTTTCAGTTGGAGCAGTAATTTTAAGTTTATCAGCTAATTCCTTTGGATATGCTATACCTCTTGTATCGTGAAACGGTTGCCAAAAACTTGTTTGAGATGTTTTCAGTTGGAAAAATATTTTCTCTGTGCTATATCCAAGTAAATTTTTACCATCAACACGATTTACAATCTCACCAAGCACAATAAAACCGATGTCGGAATAAACAAACTTCGTGCCGGGCGGATTGCGGAGTTTTTCTTTTTTTAGTGCTTCAAGCATTCCTTCTCGGCCTTCCCATTTTTCGCCGAGATCAAAATCGGGACGATAGCCGGAAGTATGCGTTAAAAGTTGTTCGATGGTAACTTTTTTGGCTGTTTCGTCTTCGATTTCGGGAATGAATTTGCCGATCGTATCGTTGAGGCGAAGTTTTCCCTGTTCAACTAAGATCATGATCGAAGTCGCCGTTGCGACGGGTTTTGTCAATGATGCAACATCAAAGATCGTGTCTACCGTCATATCTTCAACCGTCGGCTGAAGCGAACGTTTGCCGTAAGCCTTTCGGAAAACTGTTTTTCCCTTTCGTCCGATAAGCACGACCGCACCGGGCATTTTTTTATCGGCAATCGCTTGATCAACCAAACCGTCAATCTGATTCAGCTTTTCCGCAGACATCTGCACCGCTTCGGGTTTCGCCGTCGGAAGACCTTGTGAAAATATCTGAACCGTTAAAAAAAGCAAAATGAATTGAAAAGAAATACTTTTAAGAATTGAATTTGTCATAACCATTACTTATTTTAAAATTTTGTGCTATTGTAACAATATTTTTCTAAGATTTATCAAGTTTTCAGACCATTTTTTCTTCAATGCAAACTTTAGATCTAATAATTATTTTCGGTTATCTCATCGGTGTTACTGCATTCGGGATATATTTTTCCAAAAATCAGGAAACGACCGATGACTATTTTGTCGGCGACCGGGACGTCCCTTGGTGGGCGATTGCGGCTTCGATCGTGGCAACGGAGACTTCGACGATAACTTTTATTTCCGTTCCCGGAATCGCTTTTGCACGGGGCGGAAATTTTCAGTTTTTGCAGCTCGTCTTCGGCTATATGATCGGGCGGGTGGTCATTTCGATCATCTTTATTCCGCTCTATTTCAAAGGCGAACTGCAGACGGTCTATCAGCTCTTAGGAACGCGGTTCGGCAATAAGGTCAAAATGCTCGCTTCGTCGCTGTTCGTGATTATGCGGAACATCGCCGACGGCATCCGGCTTCTTTTGACGGCAATCGTTCTCGCCGCGGTTTATACGGCGTTTCAGCCAACGGCCGACGCGACGACCGTCATTATCGGTTCGATCATTCTGCTCGGCGTAGTGATGATAGTTTTCACATATTTCGGCGGAATGGAAGCGGTCATCTGGATCGAGGTCGTTCAGCTTGCCATCTATATCGGCGGTGCGATCGCGGCGGCGGTCGTCCTCCTGAACCAGATTGACGGTGGCTTTCCGAAGGTTTTGGAACTCGGTCAGCAGTTCAATAAATTTGATATTTTCGATTTTACATTCGATCTGACCAAAACATTTACATTTTGGGCGGGACTTATCGGCGGCTGTTTCTTAACGATGTCTACGCATGGCACGGATCAGTTTCTCGTGCAACGTTATCTTTGCACGGACAAACCGAATCGTGCCGCCCTCGCCCTGCTTTCAAGCGGTGCGGTCGTGCTCGCCCAATTTATCGGTTTTCTGTTCATCGGCGTTCTGCTTTTCGCCTTTTATGCTCCGTATGAATCGGCTGAATACGTCCGAGCCGGTGTTCAAAATTCGGGCGTTCCGGCGACATTTCCTTTTCTTGGCGGCGATCAGGTTTTTCCCGATTTTATTACGAAAAAAATGCCGAGCGGTTTGAGCGGTCTGGTTGTTGCGGCAATTTTTGCGGCGGCTCTTTCGAGTTCCTTAAATTCCATCGCCGCAACCTTTGTCAATGATCTCTACAAACCGTTCAAACCGGCTTCAACCGATAAACATCTCTTAAACGTTTCGCATTGGCTGACGCTGATTTTCGGCGTCATTCAGATTGCCGTCGCTCTGGTTTTAATGAGTCAGAATCGGTCGGCTTTGGATCAGGCTTTGTCGGTCGCTTCTTTGATAAACGGTCCGATTTTAGGAGTTTTTCTGGTCGGGACTTTTCTGCCGAAAGTAAAGGAAAATGCCGCTCTTGGGGCGATGCTTTTCAGTTGTGCCGTGATGGTCTATGTCCGCTTCGGGACGCCGCTGGCCTGGACCTGGTATGTTTTGATCGGAAGTTCTCTGACCTTCTTGGCGGCCTGGATTTTGAGTCTTGTGCTGAATAAGGAAAGGTAAATTAATGTGAAGTTCCGATAAAAGAACTACAAAAAACACGAAAAGAATACGGAATTTTACAAAAATCGTATTGTTAAAACATCATTTCGTTTTCTTTCGTGTTTTTTCGTAAATTTCGTGGTTAAAATTAATTTTTATGTTCCGGTTATTCCGGATAATTTATCTCTTTGATGACGCCTGTTTTAAGCTTGTTCGGATTCGGTTTAGGTGGCGTTATGAGCGTAAATCGGTGGTTGAATTTACCGGCAGAACCGGAACGCGGTGCGAGTTGCCACTCGTATTTGATGACCGCACCGTCTTCAAAAGTGTATTCTCGTTCGATGAAATCCTCTGTGAATTTGGTCGTTTCTTCTTTAACAAAACGGGTTTGAATGTCCTCGATGATGCTCGTCACATATATGCTCGTATGATTTTTTGTTCTGCTCATAGTTTTAATTTTTTTTCAGCATATAATAAAACTTTTTTATGAAATGTCCAACACGATTTTACCGAATGCCTTGCTTTCGATAACCTCGTTATGGGCGGCTGATGCGTCTTCCAAAGAAAATTTCTTACCGACGATCGGATTCAAGTAGCCTTCGCTCAAACCTTTGTAAATTTTCCGGTGAATTTCTTCAAAATCTTTTTCCGAAGCGTTAAAAAGCGACATCCCGCGGATCGTCGCCTCTTTTCCCATCGTCAGACGCGGATTGAATTCGAGAGTTCCGCGATTTCCGATCACGATAATCCGTCCGAATTTGGCCAGAACGTCAAAATCCTTGCTGAGATTTTCATTCGCCAGCATTTCCAAGATTATCTCAACGCCTTCGCCATTGGTCGCTTTGTTTATTTCAGAAAGATAATTTTCGCTTGCATGGTCGAAGACAAAATCAGCCCCTTGTTCCTTGACCAGATTCCGGCCGTCTTCGGAACTCGCCGTACCGATTATTTTTAACCCCGCATTTTTCGCCCATTGTACTGCCGCAATGCCGACCGCCCCGCTCGCTCCGTGAACCAAAACCGTTTCGCCCGATCTTGCTTCGGCTCTGTGAAACAACGCCCGGTAAGAGGTCGCATACGGGACAAAAATTCCCGCACCTTGTTCGAAACTCGCATTTTCCGGTAGATGCCAAACCTGATCTTCTTGGCAAAGGGCAAATTCCGCGTAGGTTCCCGTGACCGAACCCGCCAGATAAACCCTGTCGCCACTCCTTACTTTGGAAATTTTCCCGCCGACCGCCTCGACAATTCCCGCCGCATCTTTTCCGGGCGTAAACGGGAGAGGCGGTGTCGTCGCGTGAAATCCTTGCCGGACGTATGTATCAACCGGATTGACGCCGGCGGCTTTTATTTTGACCAAAACTTGATCTTCTGACGGTTCCAAATTTGTAATTTCTTCGAGCTTTAATACATCCGCATCGCCGTATTCTCTGACCACAATCGCTTTCATAAATTTAAGGTGTTTAGGTGTTTAGATTTAAGGTGATTTGGCTGATAAATCATAAGGCTTAAATCAATTATAGGATTCTATAATATAAAAAGATAATTTCTTAAAAAAACTTAAAAACTTAATAAAACTTAAAAAAACTTAAAAA
>JBGTRS010000412.1:0-4399 GCA_041940665.1 Pyrinomonadaceae bacterium
GGTCGATGTGCCGCTGCCGGTGGTGAACATGATGGTCCAGGTGTTCATGTTCACGATCGTCCCCATCGGGCTGGGCATGACACTGCGAGCCTTCGCACCGGCTTTTTGCAAGGTCTTGCGGGTGTCCTTATGCTTATTTTGAATCGCCCGACCGAGAGCGGTCAAACCGCTTGAATCCCGCAGATTCAAATCGGCACCGGCTTTGATCAACAATTTCGTCGTATTGTTTTTGGAATTTGCCGCCGCGAGAATCAGAGCGGTTTCGCCGTTTTTGTTCTGCAGATTCAGATCAGCGTTTGCTTTGATCAGAATTTCGGCGGTTTCATCGTGCCCTTCGGCGGATGCCAGCATCAAAGCCGTCATATCGTCGAAAGAATTTCGGCTGTTGATCTCAACGCCTTTTTCTAAAAGATATAGCAGAGATTTTCTCCGGTCTTTTTGTGCGGCGATATGCAAACCCGTTTCGGCGTCGGGGTCATCAGCCTTTATGTATTCCCGTTCTTCCATAAAAATTCTGAGAACATCATCCGAATTTGCCAGAACGGCATAGAGAAACGGCGTTAAACCCGAATTGTCCCGCGTGTTGACGCCCGCCTCGTTTTGCAGAAGAAATCTGACCGCTTCGACTCTTCGGTTGGAAGCCGCCTGCATTAAAGCCGTTTTTGAATTGAGATCGGGGCTCTCGATACTGACGCCGTAATTGAACAATATCCGTAAGACGTCAGTATGACCGAAATAGGCGGCGTTGCGAAAACCTCTCTCGAGATCAAAGCGTTCAACCTCACCGTATTCTCTGAAGTTCAAAAAATCGCTGACTAACCTGGCGTGGCCGCCGGAAGCCGCCAAAGTAAAGGCCGTTTCGCCGTCGTTATTTCTCGCATAAAAATTTGCACCTTCCCGCTGAAGACTTCGGACAACATCCGCGTGACCGTTCGAAGCGGCCAGCATTAAAGCCGTATTTCCATTTTTATCAACTATATCAACCGCCGCTCTTTCATAGAGCAACTCGCGAACGACCCGTTCAAAACCTTTTTCCGAAGCTAAGATCAAAGCGGTCTTTCCGCCGGTATCGGTTTGATTTATCGCCTGCCCCTCCCGCAGGGCATCGCGAACCGCCTGAAAATCGCCGCGTAACGCCGCACCGAGCAAATTCAAACTGTATCTGTCGCCGAGCAGAACTTCGAACCGACTGCTCGAGTAACCGCGACCGTTGCGTGAATAGAAACATCGGCCGTTTTCCGTTCGCCCCGGATAAAAGCCATCATCATCACTAACCCGGCAGACGTAAAAATTCTCAATATCCGTTCCGCCGACCGCGACGGCTCTGTCAAAATTACCCGTTCTGCTCCATTTGTATATATCTCCGACCAAAACTTCATACCGCGAGGTTGATCTTTCGCCTCTTCCCGGATTGTAAAAACATTTTCCGTCAAAAGCTTTGCCCCCGATATAATTTCCGCGATAGACGGTACGGCAGACGAATGTTTTACTGCCCCCGCCCGATTCATAACCGCCGATGACCGCTTCGCCCGGAATTTCTCCGTCGCGGACACGAACCCAATCTTCACTCGATTGAGCCAACGCCGTAAAAACGGTCACAAACGCAATGACGGCAAACGAAAATATCGGATATTTCAAATTTTTTCTCTTCATTTTTTGTCCCTGTTGAAATAAATTAATTTTGAAAAGATGCTGATTTTTTTTGGAGTATGCGGTCTGTCCCGTCGTTTTGCTTGACCGCAGTGTCTGTAAGACGTTGATTAGGATGAGTTTTGCTGTGTCCGCTTTGCATACATTTTTTTATTTGAGCAAAAAACCGGCCAATATTATGTCATAAAACTACTTAAAGGTTAGATTTATGAAAGCTATCACCTGTTCACAATGCGGAGCTTTGATCAAACGGATTCGGATCAGCGACAAATTTGCCGAATGCGAATATTGCCACGCGACCATTCCGATCATCAAAGAAAAGGTCGTCGAAATTCCCGACAAAAAAGAAAATCCGGTCAAACCGGTCAAGCCTCAGCCGATTCCCGTTAAGGTTTTTGAATCGTATAACGATGATGAATTTGAAAGCGACCCGGCATCGGTGAATCCCTTTGTTTCTGCTTTGATTTTGATCGTCGCCATCGGCGGAGTTACGGTTTTGGTCGGATTTTTTATCCTCGCCGGTGTTTTTTCAAAAAATAATAAACCGGCCGATCCATCGGAAACCAGTAAAAGACAGGAGACGATCTATCAAACACCGATCCCGGTCGAAACCCCGGTTCCGACTCCCGAACCGACACCGCTTCCCGACATAAGTTACCGGGCTTACGTAAAATACAACACCAATATCGGTGCGGAACATATCGAAATACCGACCATCGAAGCCGAACAACTTCCGACCTTTGACATCAAAGAATTAAAGAAAACGGTCTTCAAAGAAAAAAGAATCCGCGTCCGGATTAAGATAAATCCGGACGGCGAGGTAACGGAGGCCAACGCTTTAAACGGGCATAAAGCGTTGCAGGAAAGTTCCCGGCGTGCCGCCAAAAGCTCGCTTTTTTCAACCCGCCAACGCGAAAGCTCGACGACTTTAACCTATATCTACGTTTTGGAAGAATGAACCTAGAGGATAAAAACCTTATGAATCACAAGAATCTGACAACATCAATTTTCGTTCTGCTCGTCATCATCGCTCTAACTTTAGGGTGTACACAGATCAATAAACTAATCGGAAATCAGGGTTCGATACCGTTTGATGCGAATGGTTGGAAAAACGGAAACGCGGTCGAACGCGGACGGATGAGTTGGCGAATGATCGGTGCCGGGACTTTTCGGGAAAGCGTCGGGCAAAACAAAACCGAAGTCATTCAAAGGCTCGGCGAACCCGATAAAATCCGGGAAGATAAGGTCGGCGACCAAACGGTAACCGTGCTGATGTATGAAATCGATCTCGATGATCCGATGTTTATCAGTGCCCTGCAGGTCTTTATCGGGGAGGATGACAGTGTTTTATTTGCAAACCACAGTGTATTAGGTGAAAGAAAAAGTTTGATTGAAAAATTAAAACCCAATTAAAAACAGAAAAGCCAACGGATTATTTAAATCTGCTGTTTTTTTTGAAATGAAAAAGGAGAACGAATATGAATGATGAGATTGATTTTTTGAAATTTGTTCAAACTGAAATTAATACGGAATTTATTTCTCTAAAGAAATATCCCGTTCCGACCATCCGCACACGCGTCGAAGCCCCGTGTCCGGGACGGCATTCGAATCTGGTGACATTGGTGTCCGGCCCCGAAGCACAGGAGAAGATACTTCGTCCGAAAAACGTCGGGTCATGTAGTTTGCACGTCGTTTATTACGAGAAAAACGGAACATTTATCGGGCATTACACCTTACACCCGAATGAGCAATGGGAATCAATGATACCGCCGCCGAATGCCTGGGTAACGAAGTTCGGCTGTAAAAAAGATTGCTCGGGAACGGCTATTTTGGAATATGATACGCCGTATTTTTGTTGACGATCGTATTGATAAAAAACGATTTTGGAAAAGATTTAGCTGACTTTTTTGGGTCATTCAACACAAGATTATGTCAGTACATAAACTATTTATAAGGAGGATTTGATGCATTTTACTTTAAGAGACAGATTTATGCAGTTAGCAGTAGAAGAGATGAAAGGAGCGAAACAGCGTCGTCCTTCCATCGAGGAATTGAACAAATATTTTATCGGTTGTGACAGTGTCTGGAAAGGATATGACGCGAACACCCATTGGTGCGGTATTTTCGCAACCTATCTTCTGCGAAAAGCGGGAGCCAAAGTCCGCTGGGTGATGGCACTCGGCATCCATAATTTAGTCGGCCGGGAAAATCCCGAAGGGTATATGCACACGACCTTTCATAAGGGAAATACCGGCATCGGTGTCGGAGACATCTGCGTCCGGGGTCGCGGCCGTCATCACTTTATTGTTTTCGGCCCGCCCGATGAACACGGCAATTTCGAGCGATGTATCGAAGGCAACTACGGCGGAATAGAAAATCCCTTACTGCACGACGGCAAAAGATGGAAAAACAATGTGAATAACGTAGATTGTTTTTATCGGGTCAGCAACGTTGCACTGCTATCCTGATTCAAATTTCAACGCCGTTCGGCATTTTCGATCAGAACAACATCGCTGAAACTCCGGCTTCTCGTCACGGCTAAAAACTTTCCATCCCTTGAAACGGAAAAATCCGAAAGCCAATGCGAATTAAAATCCGTAATCTGTTTCGGTTCATCCCCATTCAGTTGAAAAGACCAGATATTTCCGACTCCGCCATCCGCTCCGATATAAAAGAGACTTTCGTCATTTTCCGCCCACACAACCTTATACTGCTTATGAGTTTTCGGGACATCAAAAATATCCTCTGT
>JBGTRS010000413.1:0-227 GCA_041940665.1 Pyrinomonadaceae bacterium
ATAATGCCAGGAACTGCTTCCCGAAAAAACAATCCCGCTTCCCGATTCGAGTGAGTAAGGCTTAAATTTGTTTTTCGGATCGTCTTTTATATACTGCCCCCAATCGTCTCCGGCGTAGTCGAATTCTTCAAGCCAATCTCGGGTCTGACTGACATAGATCGGCCAATCATAACTCTGTTCAATGCAGATATCCAGCGTCCATTTTGCTTCCGGAGCATCCATATGAA
>JBGTRS010000413.1:237-4381 GCA_041940665.1 Pyrinomonadaceae bacterium
GCCGAGCCCGCGTGCTCGCTGCTCGCCTGCGACACGGCGGGGGCCGGGGTCGGCGCGTCCTCCGGCCCGAACGCGGGCTCACAGGTCTCGCCCGGCCAGTTCCTCTTCCTCGACGTCTCGCAGGTGGTCGAGATCACCCATCTCTACTTCTTCGACCTCTTCGCCGACCCGTTCGCTCACCATATCGGTAAGTTGTTCATGCATTTCATTAAAAAACGGGTCGTCGTGCAGGACCGTTCTGCCGAATGTAAAGATTTCATGAGTTTCTTTTTTTCGCGTTTCCAGATTACGTATAAACTCTTTTGTCTTTTCTATCGTTTCTATCGTTAAAACGTTCGGAAGTTCGACAACTTCAAAATCTTTCCGGGTTCTCAACGGTTCGATGGCTTCTTCAAAAGTTTTTAATTTTTTTGGATTATATTTTTTAAATGCTTCTTTTGCCTTGAGATAATTTTCCAGCCAATGGGAATCATACCAGGGAAATTTTCTATTCATAATCCGATCTTTCTTATTTTGCGGGTTTAGCTTCACTTTGCAATCTTACGAAATTGACTCCTTTTATATCACGGCTTCCGTTTTCCTGTATGAAAACGACGATCTTCAGGTTTTCGCGTTTCCAGTCGGCTTGAATCTGCAAAAATGTTTCGAGTTCAAACTTTTTATCTCCCGGCATAATTCTGCCTAAGCCGTTCAAAGTGCGAACAAGCGAAACCTGTTCTAAATCCTTTCCGGCATTTTCGCCGCGTTTGATGCGGGTGACGATGCCGTCTTCGGCGACGGCCAGATAGACGGTCGCGTCTTTGTGTTCAGGCAGATTCGTAATATTTATTTTTAATTTTTCGTCCGGTGTAAATGAAAGTCCGACATCGGCTTTGACGTTTTTGAGCGTTTTTTCGACCGCCTTTTCCGCCTTATCCATTTTGCTTCCGATAAATTCGATGTCGCCGTCCACGACCATCTGCGGCGTGTAGATCTTTCCCGTGCGGAATTTGCGGTCATAGACTTTTTGCCTCTGCGTAAAAAGCGGCGATGCGTATTCATCTTTCCAACCCGTGCCGTCCCAATAATCCACGTGAAACGCCAGAGTAACGAGTTCGGCAGCCTTAAAGGGCTGTTCGTTTTCGAGTTCCGCCAACATCTTTTCCGCCGCCGGACAACCCGGACAACCCTGGGCCGTAAAAAGTTCGACCAAAACCGTCTGTTTCGACTTCGGCGGATCATCAAAAGTTTCGGCATACTGAACAATTGTAAAAGTGCCGAAAAGCAAGAAAAGACTAATAATAAAAACGGATAAAATTTGTCTCATAAAAAAATTTCCCGTTTATTATTATTACCGATGAAGTCGTTTTTTTTCAAAGTATCTTCGATTATTCTCCGACCCTGGTTGAACCGAGTGCATAAATTTCCTTTGTCTTTTCGTCCTGCACAAATACTATCGCCTTTAAATCCTTTTGTTTCCAAGCCGAATTTACTTCAAACGGCGTTTCGACCTCAAAACTTTTTCGGGCGGATTTTAGATTTCCCAAAAGTTTTAAATCTCTGACAACCGATGTATGCGGCAATCTTCTGCCGCTGTTTTCGCCGCGGCGGACATCCGTTTCAAGATTATCTTCGGCGATTACGAATAAAACTTCGGCGTTATTTTTTAAAGACAAACCGGCAATTTCAATCTTCAAAGATTTTTCCTTTGAAGTAATTTTAACTTCCGCTTTCGAGTTATTTCCGGCATTGCCGATTTCCGAAACCGCTCGTTCCCAATTGCTTCCGACAAATTCCGCCTTGCCGTCAACGATCATCTGCGGCGTGTAATTCGAGTTCAAATTCAAGATATCCGTATAAATATTTTGCCGCCGGCTGAACTCGGCGGACGAAAATTTATCCTTCCAGCCGAGATAATCCCAGTAATCCACGTGAAACGCCAGAGTGATGATTTCCGCATTTTCGACCGGCTGGTCTTTCTGCAATTTCGCCAACACACGGTCGGCAGGAGGACAGCTCGATCAGCCTTCGGAAGTAAAAAGTTCGACCAGAACGGGCGTTTTCGTCTCATTTGAATTTTCGCTCTTCACTTTTTCAGGCAAAGTTTTTTCCGTTTCGGCCCTGGTTTCTTCCCTTTCAAAAACACAAGCCGTCAAAACCAAAACGGCTGAAAATAAAAGTATAAAAAATGAACTTTTCATAAAATTTCTCTTCTAAAAAATAATCTTCTTCCGTCTTTATCATTTCAAATGCAGATTTATTTATTCCGCCTTTTTGAGTCTCTTTCTCAATTTGTTAAAATTGAATTTTGCCTGAACGAAAGGATATTTCATCTATGCAAGCAGTTAAGACCAAAGAAGAAGCGATCGAGATTCACGGGGCGAGAGTCCATAATTTGAAAGATGTTTCGTGCCGTCTACCGCTCAATAAATTGACCGTCATCACGGGCGTTTCCGGTTCGGGAAAATCAAGTCTGGCCTTCGACACGATCTACGCCGAAGGTCAACGCCGGTATGTCGAATCGCTTTCGGCCTATGCCAGACAATTTCTTGAAAGAATGGATAAACCCGATGTTGACGAGATCATCGGCATCGCACCGGCCATCGCCATCCGGCAGAAAAATTCGACGCGAAATCCGCGTTCGACCGTCGCCACGCAGACGGAAATTTATGATTACCTGCGGCTTTTGTTCGCCCGGGTCGGCGAAACCTTCTGTTATTTATGCGGCGAAAAGGTCAAAAAAGATTCGCCCGAATCGGCCGCCGAAGACATTCTGGAAAAACTGGAAGACGGCACGAGATTTTATGTTTTGTTTCCGCTCAACGTTTTCCTCAATCCGAATCCGAAAAAGCAAAACAACACGGCGACTTTGATGACGATTCTCGGACACGGTTTTTCAAGGCTTTTCCGGAGCGGCGAAACGATTGACTTAAACCGTCCCGAAGATTACAAATTTAAAGATTTCGAAAATACATACGTTTTGGTTGACCGCTTAAAAACCGAAAAAAAAGTTCGTCAAAGATTGGTTGATTCTCTCGAGATCTGTTTCCGCGAATCGCACGCGGCGGTCATTGAAACGGCCGACAGCGGCGAACGCTTGAATTTTTCGGAAGCCTTTGTCTGCAAAAACGACGGAACGATTTACGAAGAACCCGAACCGCGGCTTTTCAGTTTCAACTCGCCGTTCGGTGCCTGTCCGACCTGTCAGGGTTTCGGCAATACGACCGGAATTGATTACAATCTGGTCGTTTCAAATCCGAATTTATCCATCAAAGAACACGCCGTCGAGCCTTTTTCAACCCCGCAGCATCAATGGGCTTTTCGGGAATTAAAAGAATTTGCCAGGCAGGAAGGAATTCCTGTTGATGTACCGTTTGCCGATCTGTCGGATGAGCAAAAACGCTGGATCTTCAAAGGCAAAGACAGATGGCGGGGCGTGGACGGATTTTTTAAATGGAAGGAAAAGAAAAAATATAAACTCCACGTCCGCGTCTTTCTGGCGAAATTCCGGGGTTATACGCAATGCCCCGATTGCGAAGGCGGACGCCTGCGGCTTGAATCGAGATGCGTCCGGGTCGGCGGAAAAAATTTGCCGGAAGTCGTTTCGCTTTCAATCTCTGATGCAAAAACATTCTTTGCAAATCTGGAATTAACCGACGAACAGGCCAAGATCGGAGAAAAATTACTGGAAGAGATCCGTCAACGCATTAAATTCATTGATGATGTCGGACTTGATTATCTGACGCTTGACCGGCTCGCCTCGACGCTTTCCGGCGGCGAAGCCCAACGCATCCAGCTGGCGACAAATCTCGGTTCACTGCTGGTCGGAACGCTCTATGTTCTGGATGAACCTTCGATCGGTCTGCATCCGAGGGATAACGCCCGATTGATAAGAATTCTCGAAAACTTACGCGACATCGGCAACACGGTCTTGGTCGTCGAACACGACGAAGATACGATGCGGTCCGCCGACCACGTCATAGACATCGGACTTTACGCCGGCGAACTCGGCGGAAATCTCGTCTATGAAGGTGATTTTCTGGGGCTTATTCAGAACGAACTTTCTTTAACGGCGAAATATCTACGCGGCGACCTCGAAATAAAATTGCCGGCAACACGTCGAAAGGTAAATAAAAAACGGCAGATAGAAATCATCGGGGCGAGA
>JBGTRS010000414.1:0-4375 GCA_041940665.1 Pyrinomonadaceae bacterium
TCTTTCGATCTTTTCGACTAATCTGGACGAATTTTTTATGATCCGCGTTTCCGGTTTGAAGGAACAGATCGCCGAAGGCATCAATAAACCTTCGCCCGACGGTTTGACGCCGGCCGAACAAGTCCGCGAGATCCGCGACCGGCTCCGCCCGATGCTCGTCGAACAGATGCTCTGTGTGAATGAAGAGATTCTGCCGCAACTCGCCGAAAACGACATCAAAATAATTTTTTATGAAGAGGTCGAGAAAAAGATCCGCAAAAAACTCGATAAATATTTCCTGCGGAACGTCTTTCCCGTTCTGACACCGCAAGCCGTTGACGAAAGTCATCCCTTTCCGTATGTTTCAAATTTGAGCGTCAATCTCGGTATGATGGTTGATCCCGATAAGAATTTCGAACACGGCAAAATAAAACATCTCTATAATGAAAGCCGTTTTGTCCGCATAAAACTGCCGTCGAATCTTCCGAGACTCATTTCGATCAATGAGGAAAAAACGAATTTCGTGCTGTTGAGCGAAGTCGTCGCGGCCAATTCGATCCATCTGTTCCCGAATATGAGTCCGCAGACGCCCTTTCTGTTCCGGGTGACGAGAGATGCCGACATCGAGATCCGCGAAGATGAAGCCGGCGATATCCTGCGGACGATGGAACGCGAACTCCTCCACCGACGGCAATTCAGTTTTCCCGTTCGGCTGGAAGTCGCCTCGACAATGCCGCCAAAGATGACCGAACTGATCGCCGGAATGATCGGTCTCACCGAACAGGACGTCTACCGGATCAACGGTTTTTTGAATATCCCCGATCTGATGGCACTTTATACGCTTGACCGTCCCGACCTGAAAGACAAACCGATCACTTACTCGGTTCCGAAACCTCTGCGGCAACCCGGCGATATTTTCGAATCCATCAAAAATCAGGACATCCTCGTTCATCATCCGTACACGGCATATTCGTCCGTCACGGATTTTCTGAGTGCCGCCGCCGAAGATAAACAGGTCCGGGCGATCAAGATCTGTCTCTACCGGACGGGGAAAAATTCGCCGATCGTCGAATCGCTCGTCAGAGCAAGCCGCAACGGCAAACAGGTCGCCGCCCTTGTCGAACTCAAAGCGAGATTCGATGAAGAAAACAATATCGAGTGGGCAAGACGTCTTGAAAACGAAGGCGTTCACGTCATTTACGGAATGCGCGGTCTGAAAACCCATTCAAAAGTGATGCTCGTCGTCCGGCGTGAAAACAGACAACTTCGCCGCTATGTCCATATCGCCACCGGAAATTATAATCCGACGACTTCAAAAATTTACACGGATCTCGGCTTATTAACCGCCGACGAAGAGATCGGCGAAGATGCGACCGATCTGTTCAACTTCCTGACCGGCTATTCTTATCAAACTCAATACCGTAAACTGCTCATCGCTCCGGTCGAATTACGCGAAAAAATGCTCGAGTTCATCAACCGCGAAACAAGCAACAAAGAAGCCGGCAAGGACGCGAAAATAATCGTCAAAATAAACAGTCTGACCGACGACAAGATCGTCCGGGCCTTGTATCGGGCGTCGCAGGCCGGCGTGCAGATTGATCTGATCGTGCGTGGAATCTGCGTCCTGCGTCCCGGAATCAAAGGGCTTTCGGAAAACATCCGGGTCGTTTCGATCGTCGGACGCTTTCTCGAACACAGCCGCGTCTATTATTTCGCCAACGGCGGCGAAGAGGAAATCTATATCGGCAGTGCCGACTGGATGCACCGCAATCTCGACCGCCGGGTCGAGGCGGTCGTCCCGATCAAAGATAAAAAACTGGTCAAATATCTGAAAGCGGAACTGCTCAACGCCTACTTAAAAGATAATATCAATGCCCAGGTTTTAAGAGCTGACGGCACATATCATAAATTACATCCGACCGATGATAACCCGCCGTTTAACTCCCAAATGTATTTTGTCGAACATGAATTATAAAGGCTGAACAAGTTTCTTCACTTTAAGAGCCGTTGCTTGCAAGCAACGGCTCTTTTATTTGATTTTTTTACCCATAAAAATATTGAAGGCTGGTTCGGATTCGGCAGGTTGCCGGTTTTCAACGACAATCTTCCGGCAGTTCGTGATTTCTTTTACCGCCCGCCGCCAACGAATGTGACGGAATTTTGGGATGACCGCGGTGCCGGCGGCTGGCGTTTTGACGTCGCGACCGACCTGCCGCACGACTGGTGGAACGAATACCGCGGATCTGCCAAAACATATAAACCCGACGGACTTTTGATCGGCGAAATCTTTGCGGATTCGAGTCAGTATAGCCCGCACTCGATTTATTTTTTTTCTTCCTTAACCTTTTCGATCTGTTTTAGAAGGCGTGTGGCGTGGTTTCTCGTAATGAGCGGATACCTTTCGTCGTCGCTGATTTCTTTGAGAAAAGGAATCAGCTGTTTCGGATCGGAAATCTCATTGCGTTTGAGATAAGAATCAATGCGTTTCATAATCCTCGGCGATTCAAGCGGCTGATTTTCTCTCGCCACATTCATATCGAACATCCAGACAAATTGATTGCCGATCTTTCGATATTCATCCGTCAAAGCCTTGACCTGGGCATTTTCCGTCCAGTTGAGTTCTTCCGTCCGCTCTTTTCCGCCCTTTTTCATTGTGAGTTTCATCGTGCCGAGATGTGCATAATCTCTTTCCGGCGACTGATATTTTTCGTTCGACTCGAGAAAATCTATTTCCGCCCAAAGCGTTTTTATTTTTTCGAGAGTTTTTTCCGAAAGATTCAAAGGCTCGACGATCTCTTCTTCAAAATCTCTTTTGAAAAATGTGATCTTCCCTTTTCCGTACTCGTCGTGCTCGAGCAAAATTTTAGCGACCACAAATTCCGGTTTTGAAAATTCATAAAAATAAACCGGTTCTTTCGCATCGGTATTGACAGTTTTTTTTGCTGAACTATTGTTTTCATTATCAATTCCCGGCCGGGAATTTTTTTTATGCTGAGCCAAAACGGAAGAAACCGCCAAACTCAAAAACAAAAATATGATAAAACTTCTTACTCTCATAAAGCTTACTCAAACCTCACCGAAACGATCTTTGAAATTCCCGCTTCCTGCATCGTCACGCCGTAAAGTGCTTTTGCCGCTTCCATCGTCCGTTTGTTGTGCGTGATGACGATAAACTGGGTATTTTCGGACATTTCTTCGATTCGATTGACAAACCGTCCGACGTTCGCATCATCAAGCGGTGCATCCACCTCATCTAAAAGACAAAAAGGCGACGGATGATATTTAAATATCGCCAGAACCAGAGCGATCGCCGTCATCGCTTTTTCACCGCCCGACAGCAGAAGCATATTCTGCAATTTTTTCCCCGGCGGTTGTGCGATGATTTCGATCCCGGCTTCCAAAATATCTTCCGACTCGAGTAAAACCATTTCGCCCTTACCTCCGCCGAAAAGTTCCTGGAAGAATTCCGCAAAATTCGCGTTGATCGCTTCAAAAGCATCTTTGAACTTCTGCCGCGAACGGCGTTTGATCTCTTTTAGAGCTTCTTCCGCCGCTTTGATGCTGTCAATAATATCCTGTCTCTGCGAAGACAAAAATTCGAGCCGCTCTTCGGTTTCGCTCAGTTCTTCCAGAGCGAGCATATTGATCGCCCCGAAATTTTCGAGTTTTTGTCTGATCTCTTCGACTCTGTGCTTTGATTCGTCGAACTTGAAATCCTCTTCAAGTTCCGTCTTTTCAACCAGTTCGACGAGCGACAGATTCAAATCTTCCGAACATTTTTCATTCAGATTTTTCAAACGGGTGACGATTTCCGTGCGTCTGATCTCGAGTCCGGCCCGTTTATCTCTCGCTTCGGCGGAACTTTTATTCAAGACCGTCAACTCTTCCGACATCGAATCCGAACTTTCGCGTGCGGTTTTAAGATGCTCGATCGCTGTCTGAAGTTCGTTTTCTTCTTCTTCGAGTTCGACTTCCGCCGCCGAAATCTGCAATTTCAACTGTTTGCTCGTGTTCGTCAAATCAACGATCTTTTTCTCGTTTTCTTCGATCTCGGCGTTTTGCCGTTCCAATCTTTCCCGCAGATCGGATCGTTCATTTTTTATCCGCTCGAACGCATTTTTTGCCGAACGTTGTCTTTCGGTTGCGACTTCCGCCAGAGTTTTCTTTTCATTGACGACAATATTTTCCGCTTCGACCGCTTTTCTCGCCTCGGTTATTTTCCCGTTGATCCTCTCCAGTTTTTCATTGGAAAGCTTCTGTGCTTTTTCGGCGATCTTGGCGTTTGACAGAGATTCCTTGCGTTTTTTCCTGATCTGTCTGATCTCGTTCTCGATCTGCAAAGTCTCTTCCCGGACGACCTTTTTATGCCGTTCGGCCCGCTCGATCTCCTGTAAAA